>NZ_JACJJG010000309.1 GCF_016899855.1 Marseilla massiliensis | reverse complement strand
GAGGACTACAACCCCACCGACAACGCCGTGGCCGAGCGCGTCAACGGCATAATAAAGCAGGAGGCCGTAAACCGCCGACGCGCTTTCGCCGACATCGCCACGGCCGGCGAGGCCATCGGCAGGTACATCGACTTTTACAACACGCGCAGGCCCCACATGAGCATCGGTAACAACACCCCGGAGACGGCGCACGCCGGGAGCGGCGAACAAAAACGGCTGTGGAAAAG
>NZ_JACJJG010000308.1 GCF_016899855.1 Marseilla massiliensis | reverse complement strand
GAAAAGGAACGGGATGTTGTTTTTCTCGGAGCCTGTCCCGGCTCCGCGATCGTCCATCAGACCGGGCGGCTCCCGCCATCCGGGGCGATGGGGAGGAGCACGGAAAAGGTGCTCCCCGTCCCCTCCTCGCTGGTCACCGAGATGGTCCCCCCGTGGAGCTCCACGATGCGGTGGACGATGGACAGGCCCAGGCCCAGGCCCTTGCCGTCCTGTCCCTGCTCCCCCTGGT
>NZ_JACJJG010000307.1 GCF_016899855.1 Marseilla massiliensis | reverse complement strand
AGGGCTTCGGTTACTGACGCAACCGGAACAGCCGCGAGGGCTTCGTTGCTCACAGTGGCCACGGAACCGGTAAGGTCCTTGCGGCGAACGGAGCCGTAACCGATGACAACGAGGTCGTCAAGATTGGTTGCCTCGTCTTCCATTACGATATTGACGGAAACTTCTCCATTAAGTTATCGAGCGGTAACGAACTGCAGTTCTCATATATTGGTATGAAGCCGCAGACGGT
>NZ_JACJJG010000306.1 GCF_016899855.1 Marseilla massiliensis | reverse complement strand
TGAATATGCTTCTTCTCTTGTCATTTGTTCATTTATTTGACAGAAGTTAAGGAGTTATGTAGTAAAGGAGTTAAGACGAATGACTTACCTGCATATTGTGTGGTTTGTGTGCCTGGTTTATTTGGTAAACACAATGATTTGTGCAGGTCATTTGTCTTAACTCCTTTACTACATAACTCCTTAACTCCTTGGTTTAACTACTCATTATTACTTAACTCCAGCTCAATCAG
>NZ_JACJJG010000305.1 GCF_016899855.1 Marseilla massiliensis | reverse complement strand
TCGTTTATCCATTTGTATAGATTTTATTATCACCCCCGTTACACCAGGACTCGGGCACTCAAATCTACACAAAAAAATCTATAACAATAGGTGAACTAAGTGGTCAATACTATTTTGGCCAAAAGGGTCAATCATATTGTAGCCAAAGGGGACAATCCTGCTTGGCCAAAAGGGTCAAAGTCGCGTGGCTTTTCCAAGGCTCCGGTGTCAGTGCGTCAAGCTCGTTGCTG
>NZ_JACJJG010000304.1 GCF_016899855.1 Marseilla massiliensis | reverse complement strand
TCGTTTATCCATTTGTATAGATTTTATTATCACCCCCGTTACACCAGGACTCGGGCACTCAAATCTACACAAAAAAATCTATAACAATAGGTGAACTAAGTGGTCAATACTATTTTGGCCAAAAGGGTCAATCATATTGTAGCCAAAGGGGACAATCCTGCTTGGCCAAAAGGGTCAAAGTCGCGTGGCTTTTCCAAGCCTTATGCTTTCTACGTGATGGATAAGGCCTA
>NZ_JACJJG010000303.1 GCF_016899855.1 Marseilla massiliensis | reverse complement strand
TGAAGTCATCTGATATTCCGTCAAGCAATGCGTCTGGAAAAGCCACGCGACTTTGACCCTTTTGGCCAAGCAGGATTGTCCCCTTTGGCTACAATATGATTGACCCTTTTGGCCAAAATAGTATTGACCACTTAGTTCACCTATTGTTATAGATTTTTTTTGTGTAGATTTGAGTGCCCGAGTCCTGGTGTAACGGGGGTGATAATAAAATCTATACAAATGGATAAACGA
>NZ_JACJJG010000302.1 GCF_016899855.1 Marseilla massiliensis | reverse complement strand
TGCAGATGCTCTTCTTCTCTGGCAGTTCCTCAATGTTGGAAAAGCCACGCGACTTTGACCCTTTTGGCCAAGCAGGACTGTCCCCTTTGGCTACAATATGATTGACCCTTCTGGCCAAAATAGTATTGACCACTTAGTTCACCTATTGTTATAGATTTTTTTTGTGTAGATTTGAGTGCCCGAGTCCTGGTGTAACGGGGGTGATAATAAAATCTATACAAATGGATAAACGA
>NZ_JACJJG010000301.1 GCF_016899855.1 Marseilla massiliensis | reverse complement strand
TTAATCCACAAAGTAAACCAAATCAAAGACGATAGTATGGTGTGGAAAAGCCACGCGACTTTGACCCTTTTGGCCAAGCAGGACTGTCCCCTTTGGCTACAATATGATTGACCCTTCTGGCCAAAATAGTATTGACCACTTAGTTCACCTATTGTTATAGATTTTTTTTGTGTAGATTTGAGTGCCCGAGTCCTGGTGTAACGGGGGTGATAATAAAATCTATACAAATGGATAAACGA
>NZ_JACJJG010000300.1 GCF_016899855.1 Marseilla massiliensis | reverse complement strand
GTGCTGCAATTATGGGTGTTTTCATTACCCGGCTATCCACCATGGAAAAGCCACGCGACTTTGACCCTTTTGGCCAAGCAGGACTGTCCCCTTTGGCTACAATATGATTGACCCTTCTGGCCAAAATAGTATTGACCACTTAGTTCACCTATTGTTATAGATTTTTTTTGTGTAGATTTGAGTGCCCGAGTCCTGGTGTAACGGGGGTGATAATAAAATCTATACAAATGGATAAACGA
>NZ_JACJJG010000002.1 GCF_016899855.1 Marseilla massiliensis | reverse complement strand
GCCTCCGTCTCCAAACGCGAGTACGCAAGCGCCTTCTCCAACTCGCGCACGCGCTTGCGCAGGGCCGCGTTCTCATCCCTGTATTCCTCCTTGCTGCGTCTTGCCATGTCGTCGTATTCTTCTTCCGACGGCAAAGATAAGGTTTTCTCCCCATACTTTGACTGCCATGACGACAATAACGTCGGATTACACAGGCCATACTTCTTTGCACACTTGCGCTTGCTCATGCCTGACGAGTAATAGTCACGAAGGACGCTCAATTTGAACTCCTCGCTGTACTTTGTTGGATTCTTTCGCATTGTTTTACACATTTTTTATTGTTCATAAATGTGTCAACTTTTGCCAGGACAAGACAAAACTTTCTTTCCTGAACTGTGGCATGGAAGCTCGGTAGTCTGTAGCCGCGTCGAAGCGGTCGTTTGCCGTATAGCACCCCGAAAGCAGGCCGTTGGCAAGCGGAGAGAACGCCACGAAGCCGATACCCAGTTCTTCGAGCACGGGAAAAAGCGATTCGTTCCACCGCGCCATCATCGAATAGCGGTTCTGTACGGCTGATACCGGGCATACGCTGTGCGCCCTGCGCAGATATTCTACGCTTGCTTCAGAAAGGCCCCAATGAAGAATCTTACCCTCCTTTATCAGGTCGGCCATCACGGAAGCCACCGCTTCCGGTTCCACCTGCGGGTCGGTGCGGTGCTGGTAGTAGAGGTCGATGTGGTCTGTCCGCAACCTCCGCAGGGAGCCTTCGACCGAGCGGCGTATCACCTCCGGACGCGAGTCGGTGATGACGGCGTGAGTGCCGGGCGCGTCAGGATTTTCAAACGAAATGCCGAATTTGGTCGCAATGACAATCTTGTTGCGGAAAGGCTTGAGGGCCTCTCCCAACAGTTCCTCGTTGTCATGTGGACAGGCAGCGGTTCCGTAGGATTCCGCAGTGTCGAAAAACGTGTAACCCATATCCACCGCGTCGGCCAGCAGTTCGGCCATCTCCCGCTTGTCGGCCGGCGCCCCGTAAGCGTGGCTCATACCCATGCAGCCCAAGCCTATGACGGACACTTTCAGTCCGCCCTGTCCCAATGTTCTGTAGTTCATATCTTGATTTTTTATTATACCGATGCAAAATTACGGCAGTCGTGGAAAAGCCGCTTTACAAGGATTTCGGTAGGACATACACTTATTCCCGTTTTTAGCCGATAAAACTAAAGGGCAAGCATTTCGGGAAATATTAAAGATGTTGTTAGCTTGAAATATGTATATTTGCATTCGTGAAACAAAAGAATGAAAGCCATGGCTGAAACTGAAAATATCATAATAAGGGAAAACCTTGACGGACTGGGTACTGACGCTTACGGTAATTATCTGGCCCATGCCCTTTGCCTGGCAGGCGGATGCAGGCTGAAATACAACGGAGAGGAACGCGAGCTGCGAGCGGGCGACCTGATGATAGTCCGTAAGGGCAAGTTGGTAGAGCGTATCCGGCCGACGGAGGATTTCCGGGTAAAGGTGATATACGTGACCTCTGAGTTTGTCGTGCTTTCAACGCCACTCAGCAACTATGGGATGAAAGGCCAGCTGGCCCTGTTCCTTAATCCCGTAATGAAGCTAGACGACGCGCAACAGGAACAATGCCGCAAGGATTTCGAGATGGTGGAGGCACGACTGGCGCAGACCGATCACCATTTCCGTAAAGACCTGCTGATAGCCTCTGTACAGATGTTGATAATAGATTTCTTCGATTTCCATTCCCGTCTTTACGGAGTGGACAATATCCCGATGCAAAGCGCCTCTATCATGAGCCGTTTCCTCAATATGCTGGAAAACGGGACATACCGCGAACACCGCGAAGTGAACTGGTATGCCGACAAGCTGTGCGTAACTCCCAAATACCTGTCTGAAGTATCCCGCAAGATAAGCGGTTATGCCGCCAACTACTGGATAAACCGCTACACCATCCTCGACATATCCCGCCTGCTGCGCGACAAGTCACTTACTTTCGTCCGCATATCCGATATGTTCTACTTCTCGTCGCCCGCCTATTTCAGCCGATACGTGCAACAGCATTTAGGCGTGAGCCCAACGGAATACCGGGGATGATGTCAGTTACCTTGCCAAGGAATATCGGCGAACAGGCTTTGCCGAGGAAATGACTCAGCGTAAAATGTCAAACTATTGATAAGGTAAGTATAATAACCATAAGTAGTAGTCCTTAATACTGCCATTTCCTAAGAAAAAGAAATAAGCCGGAATAATATGGAACTATCGGATTGTGGTAATTGTGATTGTAACAAGAGTCCGTGGATAAGCGAAGCGTGTCAGTGCTTTGTTTAACTAACCGTAAAAATGCAGGCATTCGCGGTAATTATTGTAATACGTGGCACAAGAATTATGGCGAACTTTGCAGGCGTGCAATTACATGAAACGATGGGAAGAAAGGCCTGCATGACAATGATGATGGCAGCCATAGTCACGGGATTATGCGCCTGCACGGAAAAGACAGAAATTACAACTGATATGAACGGGAGCGGAGCAACTGACAATGACAATTTTCAAATCCGGATGACCAAATCCGTCCCAGCCCAATATTTTTCGGAAGCAACCGAGCAGGGGCAAGTTGTGAGGATAGAGTACGACTCGAGAGATTATACCTGCGACAACCACCCTGCTACGCGGAAACCAGCTTATGTGTATCTACCGTACGGCTATGATGAAAGCCGTTCATACGATGTCATCTATCTGATGCATGGATGGACAGGCAGGGCAGAGGACACTTTTGAAACTTTGGGCGGCGCGCAGAAGAACATACTGGACTGGATGATACAGCAGGGGGACTGCCGTCCCGTAATCGTTGTTTCTCCTACATGGGACAAGGACAACCGAGCTAAAGACTGGGGCGAGTCGTGTGAGGAAATCGCCGTGTTCTACAACGGGTATGAAAACGACCTTATTCCAGCCGTTGAAAGTCGCTTCTCAACATACGCCGAGACGACGGATCGGGCTGGTATCGTGGCCTCGCGCGACCATAGGGCTTTCGGCGGATTCTCTTTGGGGAGCGTTACGACATGGTATATCTTTGAGCATTGTTTTGACCTGCAACGCTTCTTCTTGCCGATGAGCGGCGACAGTTGGCATGTTACGACATTTGGCGGACAGACGGCGCCGGAGCAGACGGCACAGTTCCTTGCTTCGGTAGTCCAGGCATCGCCTTACGGAACTGATAACGGATTTCACGTATGGCACGCCGTGGGGACGCAGGATGCACGCTTCTATCAGACCCATAATCAGGCGATGGCTTGTTTGCAGCTGACCGATGTGTTCACCCCACATAATTTTTCATACCATCAGAGAGAGGGTGGGCAACACGACTACAATTCCGTCGTTAAGTTTGTCTATAACACCCTGCCGTTTTTCTTCCCGGATGAAGAACAACAGTCTTTCACTCGCACAAGTCGCATCAGTGATGTAATGAACGATCCGGCTTTCGGTGACTGTGGACGGCTGATTTTCCCAGTGGATGAAGGATACTGGAGTGGCGAGACATTGGAACAGCTGCGTTTGGTGTGGTACAACTATATAGATCCGGAAAAGACTGTCGAAATCTGCAATTACCTGAAAGCACATACTGGTAGCGCATTCCTTGACATTTATACGGAAACAGAGAAACAGGCTGACCCCCAGAAACGTAACACGGGCCTGTTCTTCTTCCGTGGAAGCCCTGGCGCTCCCTTTTCCGTCTGCAATGCAGGAGGGGCATTCGCGTATGTCGGAGCTATGCATGATAGTTTTCCTCATGCCCTTGAATTGTCCAAACTCGGCTATAACGCTTTCGCGCTTATCTATCGTCCGGACAATGCTTACGAAGACCTTGCCCGTGCAATTACCTATATATATGACCATGCTGATGAATTGGGCGTAAGCGCTTCCGGTTATTCCCTTTGGGGCGGTTCAGCAGGTGCACGTATGGCGGCAGTGCTTGGCAATGCAGGATACCTTCGTCAATTGACCGGACGTAAAGATATACCGCAAGCAGCGGCTGTAATCATGCAATATACGGGATATAACACGGTCAGCCAGCAAGATGCGGCAACATATGCTTGTGTCGGCACTAACGACGGTATTGCATCTTGGCGTACCATGCAACGGCGGTTGCAAAGCCTTTCAGCCCTCGGAATTCCGACCGAATTTCATGCTTACGACGGACTTCCACACGGCTTTGGATTAGGCACGGGAACAGTGGCTGAAGGATGGATAGCTGATGCTGTTCGCTTTTGGAAAGCGCAGATAGATAATTGATAGAAATATGAACGCATGTAATTCTTATAATTCTGAATTTAAATCAACAAGAAGACAATATGAAAAAAGCAATAATTATTGTAGTAGCCTTGCTGTCTGTATTGACAGCCTGTAATGAAAACAATAAATCTAACGATATTAACATGAACGTGAATCAGAAAGAAAAAGTAAAGGAGGTGCCCGGACGCCGGAATTTCGGAACACAGCATCCGGTCATGACACCGCAACCCTGTATCATGATAGCGACTTATGACGAGAATCAGGTTCCGGACGTTATGATGGCGGCATGGGGCGGCCAGTGTGACTATGACAAAATTACTTTTGATTTAGGAGCACACAAGACAACAGAGAATATAAAGCTGAAAAAAGCATTTACGGTCAGTTTCGCTACGGAGGAAAATACGGCTCAATCAGATTATTTAGGATTGGTGAGCGGTAATAAGGTTACAGACAAAGTGAAGCGTGCCGGGTTCACCGTAACTCCAAGTCCAAATGTGGATGCCCCGATAATCAACGAATACAAGCTAACGCTGGAATGCCGTGTTGTTGAAATGGAAGAAAACACCGATGGCGGTGCACGTGTGGTTGGTGAGGTCGTGAATTGGAGTGCTGATGAGAGCATTCTTAATGCCGAAGGTAAGGTTGATCTTGCAAAACTCCGACCGATTATTTTCGACTCTTCCGCTTTGATTTACCGCGCAGTCGGCGATAGTGTAGGGCAGGCATGGCATTCAGGTAAGAAGTTTCAGTAATCTAAAAAACAAATAAGACTATACAGACAATCAAACTGAGCAACAACGGGAGACATTGTAGGATGTTTCCCGTTGTTGTTTATTATTCTGTTTGTTTTTCTTCTTTTGCTGGGCTATGTGTAACGACCATTGCTCCGGCTATGACAAGGACGAGCGCGACAGGTTTATCCCAACTAAATACGTCCTGCCCGATGCAGATGGATGCAATGGATGCCACGATGGGCTGCATGTTCATATAGACGCTCACCGTGGTGGCATGTAGGTATTTCAGCACAAACGGTATGAGGAAATAAGAGAGGCAGGTGGAACCAATTAATACGAGCAGCAGCATAGCTATGGCGGAAACGTCTGCCTTACCGTTGTATATCCGTTGTTTGCTAATTTGTTGTGGAGGCGGGGAATTATATAGGGAGAGTAAGGAAGCCAGGATGTTGCCATCGCGGCTGGTATGTGGAAGACGTGTCTTGACTTCTTTACCCTTTCCTTGATTTCTTAATCGGTGAGGACATGCATCAGATACATATCTCGCCGCTTCCGACGCATTTGTGGTGCTCTTCATCGTACACGGTGCAGAACTGGCCGGGGGCTACGCCCTGTATCATGTCCTCAGAGTGTACGGCGAAGGCCGCCTTGCCGGCGCGTTCGAGCGTGGCTTTGTGGAACTCGGGGGTGTGGCGTATCTTAAACGTAACGTTTATCGACGCTTGTCCTTGCCAGGGGTCGCATGTCAGGAAGTTGAAGCCGTGTATGTTGAAGTCTTTTTTGTAGGCCGTAGCCGGCTCGTATCCTTTGCTTACGTAGAGGATGTTCGCCTGCATGTCTTTCTTCACGGCATACCACGGGCCGCCGCCGAAGCCGAGGCCGTGGCGCTGGCCGATGGTGTGGAACCATAGCCCCTTGTGGCGTCCGATTTTCTTGCCGGTCTCAAGCTCGAGCACGTCACCCGGGTTTTCGCCCAAGTAGCGGCGGATATAGTCATTGTAGTTTATCTTGCCCAAGAAGCATATCCCCTGGCTGTCCTTGCGCCTGGCGTTGATAAGGCGCTCGCGTTCGGCTGTAGCCCGCACCTCTTCTTTCATCAGTCCCCCGATGGGGAAGAGGGCTTTCTTGAGTTGCCAGTCGTGTATCTGGGCGAGAAAGTCTGTTTGGTCTTTCACGGGGTCGGGGCTTGTCGTCAGCCATTTCATGCCGTCTATTATTTCCGTCCGGGCGTAGTGGCCTGTGGCTATCAGGTCGTAGTCATGGCCTGCTTTCTCGTTGAAGGCGCCGAACTTGATCAGCCTGTTGCACATTACGTCGGGATTCGGCGTGAATCCTGCCCGCACTTTCTCCATGGTGTAGCGTGTCACTTGGTTCCAGTATTCCTTGTGGCAGTCTACAACTTCGAGCCTGCAGCCGTATCTTGCGGCTACGGCGGTAGCCATCTCAAGGTCCTCTTCGCTCGAGCAGTCCCACTCTTCGCTCTCTTCGGGGCCTATCTTGATGTAGAAGCAGTCGGGACGGAAACCGCCTCGGGCAAGCTCGTACACGACGACGGAACTGTCGACTCCGCCCGAGAGGAGTACGGCTATGCGCTTGTCTTTTAATAATTCATAATCCATAATCCATAATTCATAATCGGGCAGGATGTGACCGTGGTGATTGTAATCCTGCCCAAGTCTTCACCCTTTCACCTTTTCACCCTTTCACCTTTCAAGAGTGTAGCTTTCGATGTCGCGAAAACCGTTAAGGAACGCCCGTGCGTCCATGCGTTTCTTTCCGCTCAGCTGCATTTCGTCGAGCTGTAGCCAGCAGTCGGCCGTGGCAACGAGCATGTTCCCGTTGAATATCCTTATCGTTCCCGGAGCATTCCCGTTGCAGGGCATTTGCGTTAAAGCGGCCTTGAATAACTTAAGGACCGAATTCTTACCGTCGGGAGATACCATGTTGGTCCATGCTCCGGGGTATGGCGACAGACCGCGGACGAAGTTCCGCGCCTGTTCTGCCGGCATGTTCCAGTTAATCCGGCATGTCTCCTTGAATATTTTTGGCGCGTAGTGCAGCTCTTTGCCTACCGGTATCATGTCTTCTTGGGGCAGTGAGTCTACGTGTCCGTTGCCTGCGATAATTCTGTCTATGGTCTTCAAGGCTATGCCGGCGCCGAGTTTCATCAGGCCATCGTACACGTTCTCTACGTTGAAATCGTCTGCGATGTCGAACGGTTCCTGCATTATTATGCGGCCGGTGTCGATATCGTGGTCAAGGAAGAATGTCGTGACGCCAGTCTGTTTTTCGCCGTTGATGACGGCCCAGTTGATGGGTGCCGCCCCACGGTACTGCGGGAGCAGGGCCGCATGGACGTTGAACGTGCCGAAACGCGGCATGGCCCATACCACTTCGGGCAGCATTCTAAAGGCCACGACAACCTGAAGGTCGGCGTTGTAGCTTCTCAATTCATCAACGAATTGCGGGTCTTTCATCTTTACGGGCTGTAGCACGGGCAGACCTTTTGCCACGGCATACTGTTTAACGGCAGAAGGCTGGAGCGTGTCCTGGTGGCGTCCTACTGGTTTGTCGGGCTGTGTCACCACGGCTACTACGTTGTATCCGCCGTCGACAAGGGCACGCAGTGTCTCCACGGCGAACTCGGGAGTGCCCATGAATATTATTCTCAGGTCGTTCTTTGTCATGTCTGTATTTTGGGAAATTAAGAATTAAGAAAATATGCCTTGCAAGGTGTTTTCTACACGGCAGTTGGATTTTTGATTTTAAATTCTTTCCTATTCTACGGTTACTGACTTGGCGAGGTTTCTCGGCTGGTCAACGTTCAGCCCTTTCTCGACGGCTACGTGGTATGCCGTAAGCTGTAGCGGGATGACGGATAGTAACGGAGCGAGCGGCGCAAGTGTCGGAGGAACTTCAATCGTAGCTTCCGCAATGTCGCTCACTGCCTCGTCGCCTTCCGTTACGATTGCTATAATCCGGCCGTTACGGGCTTTTACCTCTTCGATGTTGCTCAGTATTTTCTTGTACAGTTGATGGTGTGTAGCGACAAATACGACGGGCATGTCTTCGTCAATCAGGGCTATCGGCCCGTGTTTCATTTCCGCGGCGGGATAGCCTTCGGCATGGATATAGCTTATTTCCTTTAGCTTCAGGGCGCCTTCAAGGGCTACGGGATAGTTGTACCCTCGGCCCATGTATAGAGCGTTTTCAGCGTATGTAAGCGTTCTGGCAATGTCCTTTATCTTGCTGTCTTTTTCAAGAACGGTTTTTATCTTGCCGGGTATTCGGCCAAGCTCCTCTATGGTATCTTCGTATTCCTGTTGCGGGATGGTGCCTAATTCGTGGCCCAGCGCAAGGGCGAATAATGTAAGTACGGTGACCTGCCCTGTAAAAGCCTTGGTTGAGGCTACGCCTATCTCGGGCCCTACGTGTATGTAAATGCCCGTGTCAGAGGCCCGCGCAATGCTTGAGCCTACGGCGTTGACAATGCCGAAGCACAATGCGCCGCTCTTCTTTGCCAACTCGAATGCCGCAAGCGTGTCGGCGGTCTCGCCGCTTTGCGATATGGCTATCACCACGTCGCCAGGCAGGATTACAGGGTTGCGGTAGCGGAATTCCGAGGCGTACTCCACCTCCACCGGAATTTTTGCCCATTGTTCGATTAGCTGTTTGCCTATCAGTCCGGCGTGCCATGACGTGCCGCAGGCTACGATGACGAATCTTCCTGCGTTGACAAGTTCATTACGGTGCAGGTTGATGGTGCTCAGCACGATGCGTTTCTCCTTGAGTAGAAGGCGTCCACGCATGCAGTCGGATATGCATCTTGGCTGGTCGTATATTTCCTTGAGCATGAAGTGGTCGAATCCGCCCTTTTCCAATGACTCGAGGTTTATGTCCACCTCCTTTATATCATGGGTTATTTCTTTGTTGTCAAGGTTCCTTATCTCAATGTCCTGGCCGAGCTTAAGCAGTGCCACCTCGTTGTCGTTGAGGTAAATCAGCTTGTTTGTGTAATCGGCGAATGGCAGCGCGTCGGAAGCGAAAAAGAACTCGCCATTGTCCTTGCCTACGCCTATTGCCACGGGACTGCTTTTCTTTGCTACCACTATCTTGTCTGGAAATTCTTTGTCGATGACGGCTATGGCATACGCGCCTACAACTCGCCTGAGCGCCAACACGACCGCTCCTTCAAGGTCTTTGCCGTATTCCTGCTGCATGAATTCTATGAGTTGTACAAGCACTTCTGTATCGGTGGAACTTTTGAAAGTGAACCCTTTTCCTTTAAGAAACTCTTTCAGGCTGGCGTAGTTTTCGATGATGCCGTTGTGTACAAGGGCCAGGCGTCCGCTCTGTGACACGTGCGGGTGGGCGTTGACGGCTGACGGTTCGCCGTGGGTGGCCCACCTCGTGTGGGCTATTCCTATCTTTCCGGTGGTGTCTCTTTGGCTTGCTATGGCTTCAAGATTGCTCACCTTACCTTTCTCCTTGTAAACGTTCAGCTGCCCTCCGTCGTTGATGAGGGCTATGCCGGCCGAGTCATAACCACGGTATTCAAGGCGTTTCAGCCCTGCAATCAATATCGGGTAAGCCTCTCTGGGGCCTATGTATCCTACTATTCCGCACATAATCTTGAATATTTGTCGGGCAAAGATAATAATTAAAAACGAAAATATTGTTGCGCGCTCTGTTTTTTATCTGTAAAAGCTTTTAAATCCTTGACTTTGCGGTATGCCACCTTTTACATTGTGAAAGATGGCCTATTGTCTTCCGAAAGACGGCCGTTGGGACTGTAAAAGACGGCCTTTTGCATGACCGTCAGTAAACAATAAATCCGTGAGGCGCTGGCTGTGCCTCACGGATTGCGTGCTTGTTAAATTCAGAGAGAGTATGTTATCCTATTTCTTTAGGTCTGATATGGCGATATCAAACAGTCCTTTTATATATACGTCCCATTCCCGCATCTGCATGTCCTCTATGCTGCGGATGCAGAACTTACGCTCTTCTTGGTTCAATAGTTTGCCGTGTTCGCGGCATAGTTCCAGTATCTTGTTGGCCAATACCGTCCTTACGTCGTCCTTGTTTGTGCTGCGCGACTTCATGAACGTAGCTCTAAGACTGCTTAAACGCCTGAAAAAATCCGTGCTTGTCTTTATCTCGTTGTTGTCCTGCATGTCGCCACTTTGGATTTCATATGTGCCGCTTCCGAGCTTTTTCAGCACATCGAGGTCTTTTAGCTTTTCAAGCTCCTTCAGCTGTTCAAGGTCGCCAAGGTTTATATATGTGGTGGTGTTATTTTTTACTTTCTGCGGATTCAGGCTGTAAATCACGTTTATCGAGCCGCAGAACTTGCCGTTGTCTTCGTTCTCGTACCATATTATTGCGTAGCAGTAACGGCGCAGGCTGTCTTTTGGGTCTTGTACAAGCATTATGCGGTAATTCCTGTCTTTGTGGGCACCAAAAGATATGCTTTTGTCAAGTTTTCCTCCGTATGCTATGTTTGTAAGACGGTTATTGTCTATTCCGGCGTCTTTGGAATATACGTTGTAGGCAACATCCGTGTCTTTTTTGAATGCGTTTAGTACGGGATTAAGTTCCTTTTTCTTGTTCATCGGCAACACGAATACATATTGGTCGCAGAACGATGAAACCTTGTTCTCCGGACCTGTGTTCTCCAGGTAGTTGCTTCTGTGAAAATACTCCGAGAGGCTTTTGTCGTTTATGAAGCTGTCGATGGCCTTTTTCAGATTTTCCTGTGCGTTCACTGCTACGGTCGTTGCGGCGCATAGTAGTGTCGTGGCTAATAATCTTATTGCTTTCATATCTTCTTGTTTTTTAATAATATTCTTCTTCAACATCGTAACTTTCAAGGGCGGTCAGGTATATTTCCAGTCCTGCCTCAATGCTTTTATAGTCATTATATATGTCGTTCAGTATTTCTTCCTGCTGCATTTCGGTCTCCTTAACGTTCTTTTCGGCTATGAGTTTTGCCTCATGGCTTATGGTGTCTTGCCGTGTTTCGGCTAAATATACTTTAGGAGGCATGGGCTTGTATCTGTCCCTTCTTATGCTGCGTCGTGTTTTTTTGTTCTTTGGAGTATTTACGGTTGCCGTGTCAACGGTCAGCGTGTCCGTCTTTATTGCCTGTTCAATATTTACCGACTTGGTTGGCATGGGCAAGTTGTCTGCCGTCATTGATTGCTTTGGCGCGGGCCATGTAATGAGCAGTAGCATGGTGACGGCTGCTGCCGCGGCTATTAACAGGTACAACTTCTTAAAGGTATTACGTCCGCTACGGTGGTTTGTTGATGGCTGTAAGATAGCGTGCTTAGGGCTATTTTCTCCTCTGCCAGTATCTGTTGAGGCTTGCATGTTTGGCTCATTGCCATCTTGAATGTTGTCAAGAGGCATTCCTTCGTCGAACCACGCGAACATTTCCTTATAAGCTTTCCACTCTTCCGGAACGTCGTGGGTGCGGAAATATTCAGCCAACAGGCTCTCCTCTTCGATGGATGTTTGGCCTGCCATGAACCGTTCAATCAGTTGCCGTATGTCTTTTTCTTTCATCTTATTTTCTCCTTTTCATTATTTCGCCGAGTATCTTGTTCCTTGCCCTTGAGAGAAGCGTCGACACCGACGCTGGCGATATGCCCAGCATTGTGGCTATTTCGTCGTAAGTCTTGCGTTCAATCTGTCTTAATCTCAATATCTTGTATTCTGTTGAAGGCAGTTGCGCAAGCTTGTTTTTAAGCCATTCCATATTCTCGTGCTCTTCAAGCGAAACGTCAGGCGTAGGCTGTTTTTCGTCAATGTAGCTCTTGTTTGAGTCTATCGGTACGGTATGTTGCCGCCTGAATCCGTCTATGGCACGGTGTCGGGCTATGCAGACAGCCAGGTTTTCGGCGTGTGATATGCTGCTGATGTCGTCGCGGACGGTCCACAGCTTCAGCATTACCTCTTGGGCAATGTCCTCTGCCTCGTCGTCGCCTACAGACATTGAGCTGGCTATTTTCACCGCTTTCAGCCTTATCCTTTCTGCTATGTCTTCAAATTCTGACTGTCTCATAAGCCTTTCTAAACAATAAACGGACAATCACTCGAAATACAAACAGGTTTTAATGTATTTTAAGAAAACAAGCTTCATTTCTTGTTTTTGTGTTGATTTTGGCGTATCTTTGCGCAGCTTTTTACATCATATATTATGTTATTTAACCGTGAGACATTTTTCGAGATAGTACGTTTCGGCATTGTCGGCGTTGTGGCGACGGCCCTTCATTACGGAATTTATTGGCTGCTTAATGACCTGATGAATGTCAACGTGGCATATACTTTAGGCTATTTCATCAGTTTTGTGGTCAATTATCTGCTGTCGGCACGGTTTACTTTCCGACGCAAAAAGTCCGTAAAGAACGGTTTGGGATTTGGCGTCGCGCACGTGTTTAATTATCTGTTGCAGATATGTTTGCTTAATCTTTTTATATGGTTGGGCGTCAGCAAGTCGCTGGCTCCTGTTCCGGTATATTGCATTGCAATACCCACCAACTTCCTGATTGTAAGGTTTGTATTCAGGAAGTTGGGATAAGTGAGTATCCGGTTCTTGTTATTTATCGCTTAATTTAACGCTGTGCGCGAGCATACAGCTTGCGGCCGTGATGGCAACGAAGATGATGGAAGATGTCATGAATACATTTCCGAGCCCGACAAGCGGCGACACTACTCCGCCAACAGCATATCCAATTGTTCCCAATAGGGCTGAGGCTATGCCTGCATTGTTGCGTTCAGAACCCATGGCGAGCGTGTTTGAAGCTGTGCACATTGCGCCTACGAACATGTAGAGCATGAACAGTGAGCCTTCGTATGCCCAGAATCCGGCATGCGTGAGCAGTGTGACTGCAAGTACTACCGCTAAAACAAGTGCCCAGGAACTCGATATCCTGATTACGCGGCGCATGTCTCCGAGCCTTGCGGCAATGCCTGCAGATATGGCAAGTGCGATTGCGTTTACCCCGAAGACAAGGCTTATGCGTTCGGCTGACAGACCGTATGAATCCATGATGAAGGGCGCGGAGGCGAGATTGGTGAATATCATGGCCATGACAAGCCCGTATTGTGCTACCGCGCATAAATATATACGGTTGGTCAGTATTTTCCTGATATCGCTTATAAGCGCGTTTGGATTAAGTGGAGTACGGTTGTCCGAAGGCAGAGACTCCTTTAGCAATATGGTGCCGAAAACCATTGTGACCCCGATGGCGAAGAGCAACCAGAACACGGCCCTCCAGCCGCCGGTGCTCACGACGATACCTCCGAACATTGGCGCAAGTACTGTCGCTACACCGTTAATCATGCCGATTATTCCGAACATCCGTGCCAGGGCGCTGCCTGAATAGCTGTCGGCAGCGATCGAGCGCGACAATACTATTGAGCCTGCTGCGGCCAGTCCCTGGAAGAAACGCATTGCTATGAAGAATGTTATGGAATGAACGGATAAGCAGCCGAGCGTGGCGGCGAGGAATAACAATAGTGAAAAGAGCAGTGGCTGGCGCCTGCCGTAACGGTCGCTGATGGTTCCGAAGAGCAGTTGGCCTAACGCCAGGCCGACCGTACACGAAGCCAGTGACATTTGTACCATAGACGGTACGGTATGATAATATTCGGTAATCATCGGAAACGATGATATGTACATGTCAAGTACGAACGGTCCAAATGTGCTTAATAACCCTAAAAATCCTTCAAGAAACAGTCGCGGGTTTTCTTTTTTAGCTTCTAATGTTATCCTCATCTTTGTGAATTTTGGATGCAAAAGTACATATTTGCAGCTGTTCGCGTATTTCATAGTTTCTACAATGTATTTCATTTTTGGAACAAACAGCATGTAAAGATGATTAATTTTACTAATTTTGCACTTGATTATGGACACTTCTGTTAACGAACACATTATATTACCGGAAGTTCCGGGGCAGATAAAATATCTTGAAACAGACCTTGGCTGGATGGCCTCTTATCCGTTGAGGCTCCACGTTGGGGTGTACCTTGCCGTCGTGTCGGGTACAGCAACGCTGAACACAGGCACGGATACGTATATCCTGAAGCCGCAAACCGAACTGACGCTTACGGCTGGTTGTCTTGTGCAATGTACAGACCGTTCTTGTGATTTCGGGGTAAGGCTTTTTTCTTTCACACAAGAACTTCTTGCTAAAGTGTCGCTCCCGATAGACCATATATATTTTGACTATAATGAGCTTCATCCGCTTTATCTCCACACTCCTGACGACCGCAGTCAGCGTACATGGCGTGAACTGCTGCTTTGGATGGACATGGCGCGCATGCTTTTTGGCACGCCGGGGCGGCTTCGGTTTATGACGCTACAGGAGGAAACATTCCTGCAAGGGTTCTGGATGTGGTGTTTCGGGACTATTCAGGAGAGAATCGACGTAAAGAACGATTTTACTAACACACAGTTAATTGCCCACGAGTTTATTCGGCTTGTGAAATCGGAGGCGGTGAAGCATCATAACGCCGAGTATTATGCCGACAAACTGAACATCACCCAACGCTATCTTAACAAAATAGTGTTTCGTCATAGTATGGGGCGTACGCCCAAACAGCTAATCGATGCACAGCTTATAGCCGAGATAAAAGGGCAGCTGATGGATTCGTCGCTATCTGTTACTCAAATAGCTGCGCGCTTATGTTTTCCGGACCAGTCATACCTTAGCCGCTTTTTTCGCAGACATACAGGCATGTCTCCTTCACAGTACCGTGACTCACGTTCGTTACATTGGAATTTCTGAACGATAAGTTGAAATATAAAACGCCGTCTTTGAGCTTGCCAAAGGCCATCTTTTAAAGGCTAAAATGCCGTCTTTTACTCGTTAAAAGACGGCATTTTATAAATCGTTGAGTATCAATGTATTATAGGTTTGATTGAAGAATATGTGTTATTAAGCGGTTTAATATGTTATAAATTTTGTCTTAATCTATACAAAAACACATAATTCATAGACATTCAAGGATATTTTACACTTGAACGGTATACACACCAATAGTAAAAAACGTTAAAACAAAACGGTGATTTATTTATTTTGTTAAAAATTGCAAGCTTTATTACTTTTCTTTCTTAAATATTTTTTACTTGTAGGAAAAATCAATAGATTTGCATTAAGACACTTTTTATAACTAATTAAACCGTTAAATTATGAAAAAGACATTTTTACTCATGTTGGGATTTATCATGGCTGCGTCAATGTACGCGCAAGTTTGGGACGGGACGGCAACGTCGTGGACTTCAGGTAGTGGTAGCCAAGCAGACCCGTATCTTATAGAGACTCCCCAACATCTGGCCTACCTTTCTGAGCAGGTAAGGGCCGGAGAGACGTATGAAGGAAAATATTTTAAGTTGGCGAGCGACCTTGACATGGGTGGAGATAAGGACCTGAAATTTAGTCCGATAGGATTTTTTGACGAATATGTTGATCCTGAAGACCAGTCGAAAATAATAGATGACTCAAAATATTTTCTTGGAGTTTTCGATGGAAATTACAAGACGATAGATAATGTTTATATCTATTATGTGGATGAGGTGAATTCTGTAGGAGGTACAGGTTTGTTCGCATGTATATCAGGAAATGCCGTAATAAAGAATCTGTCGATAGGCAACAGGTCAAAGATAGAAGGACTTGACAGCTCCGGTTTATTTGTCGGCACCATGAAAGGGGGTACAATATCCAATTGCGTCAATAACGCGGAACTGTCCTTGGAGTCAGGGTGGTATCATGGAGGTATTGTCGGCTTGATGAATGGCGGCGTAATATCAGGCTGTGTCAACCGTGCTAAAATAACGAGTTTGACCGGTGTCGCAGGAATAGCCGGTTATGTTGATGGGGATGTAATTATAGAAAACTGCTATAATACAAGTGAAATCTGTTTCACGGGAATGTACGGCGGAGGTCTTGTCGGGTCGATAGACAGCGGCGTGTTGCGTAACAGTTATAATTACGGAAAGGTATGGACTCCTGATGAGTTGGGCTATATGTGGGGTGCTGCAGTAGCAGGTTCTGTTGGTTGGGACGATAGTTGGAAAATAGAGAATTGCTATTATCTTACTTATTCTGACGGTTTGGCTGACGAGAACACCGGCGTTACCGCAAAGACAGAGGCTGAAATGAAGGGCGCAGACTTCCTTGCTGCTCTTGACAAGGGCCAGGGCGTGTGGGTTGCCGACGGACAGAACTTAAACAGCGGATATCCCATTTTGAAGTGGCAGGCCGACATCGCCTCGTCAATAAGCAACGTGACAAGTGAAATAAGCGGGGATATCATCGTTGACGGACACAACGTCTCGACGACGATTGCCGGCGCCAGAAGCATAGTTATCACAAGTCTTGACGGACAGATTGTAGTCCAAGGCGACATAAATGATGGCGGCGTGTATGTTCCGGCGAAAGGGTATTTCGTTGCAACTGTATACGGTGACGGCGTAAAACATAGCCGTAAGATTATCATTAAGTAATATTCAGAGCCAGGTTATAAGTCCACAATGCCATCAATAGTGTGCGTATTGTGGACTTTTTAATAAAAATCCAGCCATGAAAAAATCATTATTCGTACTTTTGTTGTCGCTTTGCGTATTGGCAGGTGGTGCGCAAGTTGATGTTAAGGAATATAGTCCGAAATTGACAGCCTCGACCGTCAATTTAATGGAAAAGGCAGTTGTTACTCGAACCTTGTCGCCAGAGCAAACGGTTAATGTATTTATCCGTTTGGCTGATGGTGCGGACATTGAGCGTATTGGGCGGATATATGGTGTCAAGTTTAATGTGGGAACCGGCAATCTTTATACAGCCGTTGTGCCTATGTCAATGCTGGCGGCGCTTGCGGATGACGATGGAGTAGAGGCTGTTGATGCAGGACAGGAAGTCCACATGATGATGGATGCAGCACGACGGCTCACGCATGTGGACGAGGTTCATGCTGGTACTTCGCTTACAATGCCATTTACGGGTAAGGGAGTGCTGGTCGGAATAATTGACGCCGGATTTGATTTCAATCATCCTAATTTCCGTGACAAAGACGGTAATTGTAGAATACAGGCTGTATGGGACCAAAATAATTTCCTCGTAACGGACAGTGATTATGGTTACGGGAAGGAGTATCGAAGTACGGCTGAAATTGTTTCGGCTGGCCGCGACATGGAACTAACGGGTGACACGCATGGCACTCATGTGGCAGGTATTGCTACCGGAAGTTATGACGGGCCATATCTTGGTGTTGCTCCGGAAGCTGATATTGTGCTTGTATCGACCAACAAGACTGAGCAAGGGATAATAGACGGAATTGATTATCTGCTTGAATATGCGGAGAAAGCCGGTAAACCTATTTCCATAAATCTTAGTATAGGTACTGTTTTGGGGTATAAAGACGGTACAGATGCGTTTTCCGTGCTGATAGATAATTTAATGGAAGGGCAAACTGGTAAGGTCATCTCTATTGCCGCAGGTAATGAAGGCGACCGTAATTCAACATTATCCGGTTTGTTTGGAGCAGATTGTACTGGAGTGAAAAGTTTTTGGATACCGCCAACCTATAATCGTGACAATCTGTTTATACAAGGTGAACGTGGGGCTGATTACGAATTGGTGTTGTCTCTCAAGAACAAAGATACAGGGGAAAAACTGTTTACTAAGACGTTTACCAGTGACGAACGGCAGACGTTAAGCTTTAAGGACTTTGGTTCGCAGGCAAGCGATAACGGTCATTTGAGCGTTTCTGTGTCAGAAAATCCTTCTAACGGTAATCCATGTTTTCGGGTTACTATGACTTACGATTTGCCCGAAACAGAGATATGGGAGGTCGCTTTGTCGTCAGAAAGTGGCCGTTACATGATAAACAGCGATTATGGTGAATTTGTATCTTTAGGGAAGAATGGATATTCTGCTGGGACGAATGAGAGTTCTATTGCAGCTACAGCTACGGGATTTAATTCGATAGCCGTGGGAGCTTATGTATCTAAAAATACATACAATGATTTGTCCGGTTCCATTCATGATAAAGACTGGACGCTTGAAGATATATATCCTTTGTCAGGCAAAGGCCCTACTTACGACAATAGGATAAAGCCTGACGTCGTAGCTCCCGGCGCGGCTGTCGTGTCGTCATTCAATTCTTATGCAAATAGTTTTTATGTTAGTCCGGAAGATAAGGTCACAAGTGTCGTGGATGATTATACCGGACGGACGTATTCTTGGGGTGTTGCCAGCGGCACGTCGATGGCGACGCCTGTTGTTACCGGTACTCTGGCCTTGTGGCTTGAAGCAAATCCTTATTTGTCGTTAGAGGATATACGTAGAATTATTGAGAGCACTTCTTCTCATGATACTTTTACGGGTGAAGTGGCGAACGGCGTCTTTGGCCATGGCAAACTTGACGCGTTTGCTGGCTTGAAATATTTAGAGCAGAATACGTCCATTATCCAAAACGAGATACTCGGCTTGAAATATGAATTGCACGACGGAATACTCTTTGTGTCAACTGATACAGATATTAGCAGAATTGACATATATGGGATAGACGGTAAGATGTTGGGGTCGGAGAAAGGCTACGGTAAAGAAATACGTATGCGTCTGCCTTCAGATGGCGTGTTCTTTGTCCGTATTGTCACTGATACATGGCAAAAAACTTTGAAATTGGCATTTTGATGAGAGGGCTTAATAGTGTAATTCCCGAACTAATAATGTAGCAGAAAGGAACAATGTCAGTCTGCTGCTGGCAAAATGACTTATGGCGACATGATATGAAAAATTAAATGGTTGTGTAATTGATGGTCAATCAGATAGTAAAAGACCGCCTTTTAACTTGCAATATGCCGCCTTTTGAGTGACAAAAGGCGGCCTTTTAAAATGTTACCAAATATCCTTCAATGAATTATTTATTGTCAGACAAATCATAAAAAAGAAACGTGTACATGCCTCGAGATTGACATGTACACGTTTCTTTTTTATCAATAATAAGTTTGATTATTTTGCGTATGCCACGCTACGGGTTTCACGTATAACAGTAATTTTTACTTGTCCGGGATAAGTCATTTCGTTCTGTATCTTTGTCGCGATTTCTCCCGAAAGTTTTTCTGTTTCCTTGTCGTCCATCTTGTCAGCTCCGACTATTACTCGAAGTTCACGTCCGGCTTGGATGGCATAAGTTTTTGTCACGCCAGGATAACTCATTGCTATGGCTTCAAGGTCATTCAGACGCTTGATATAGGCCTCGACTATTTCGCGGCGTGCGCCTGGACGTGCACCGCTAATAGCGTCGCAAACTTGTACAATCGGAGCAAGTAGAGTATTCATCTCCATTTCGTCGTGGTGAGCTCCGATAGCGTTTACAATGTCTGGCTTCTCCTTATATTTCTCTGCAATCTTGGCTCCGTATAGTGCGTGTGGCAATTCGCTCTCCTCATCCGGAACCTTTCCTATATCGTGAAGTAATCCGGCACGCTTTGCCTTCTTCGGATTCAAACCGAGTTCCGAAGCCATTACCGCACATAAGTTGGCTGTTTCACGTGCGTGTTGCAAAAGATTCTGGCCATAACTTGAGCGGTATTTCATCTTTCCGATAATGCGGATAAGTTCTGGGTGCAATCCGTGTATCCCAAGATCTATAGCGGTACGTTTTCCGGTCTCGATGATTTCATTGTCAAGTTGTTTTTTTACTTTTGCTACAACTTCTTCAATACGTGCCGGATGGATGCGTCCGTCAGCGACGAGTTGGTGTAATGCGAGGCGGCACACCTCTCGTCTGATAGGGTCGAATGCTGAAATTACAATAGCTTCAGGTGTATCGTCAACTACGATTTCTACACCAGTAGCGGCTTCAAGTGCACGTATGTTGCGTCCTTCGCGTCCGATAATACGTCCCTTAACCTCATCGTTGTCAATATGGAATACGCTTACAGAATTTTCGATAGCGGTTTCCGTGGCAACGCGTTGTATGGTCTGTATGACAATTTTCTTAGCCTGCGCATTTGCGTTCAGCTTTGCCTCATCCATTATTTCATTTATGTAGCTCGCTGCGTCAGTACGGGCTTCATCTTTAAGGCTTTCTACAAGCCTGTTTTTTGCCTCTTCCGCGCTGAGCCCTGATAGTTCTTCAAGTTTTGCGCGTTCTTGCAGCTGCATCTTGTCAAGTTCGTCCTGGCGTATCTGGATAAGCTTTTTTTCGTTGTCAATCCTCTGCTGTTGCTGATCAAGGTCTTGTTTCCTGCGTCCGAGTTCTTCCTGGCGTTGGTTCAATGACAGTTCTCTTTGTTTCAGCCTGTTCTCGTTTTGTTGTATTTTCTGGTTCCTGCTTTGTACCTCTTTTTCCAGTTCGGATTTTTTGTTAAGGAATTTTTCCTTTACCTCCAACATCTTTTTTTCTTTTAAGACATCGGCTTCTTTTTCAGCGGCACTAATCATTCCCTTGTATTTTCCGGTAATAACATACCTAAAAATAAAATACCCCGCGAGCCCTCCGATTACGAGAGCTACCACGGCCACTACAATATTTAATATCATTTGTTATTTAGTTGAAGTTAATATTCTCACTTATCAGTATCATGGGCAGAGCTGTTTACGCCCAAGGCGCCTTCAATTTCAGAGGTGATTTTTGTGAGAATATTGTTGTAAGGTTCGGTATCGTTATGCGCTTTCTCAAGTTCAAGGCAGCTGGCAATGTCCAGCATCGCCATGAAAAGGATTTCCTTTTCGCTTCTGCTTGTCCTATATAGCTCAGATAACGAATTTACTTCGTCTGTTATAAGCTTTGCCGCTCTTCTGCAATAAGGTTCATTCTCGGGCATGATATCAACCTCAATGTCCGTATCGTAAACGTGCAATCTTATATGTATTTTTTTTTTCTCTCCAGCCATCGCCACTTGTTCATTTTCCGCTCAGCAGCGTGATACATTTGTTTACCTCTCTGATCAGGCCAGACAGTCTTCGTTTTGCCGAGTCTATGTCTCCGTCGCTAATTTCCAACATTTTGGCCGTCTTGAGGCATTCATAGTCCTTTTTTGACTGCTCCAGACTTGCCTTAAGGCGTTTTATTTCCTCTTCACGTGCGTCAACCATCGCATAAAGCTCTTCGTTTTCATTCTTCAATTCATTGTATTGGAGAATCATTTGCCTTACACGTGTGGTAAAGTGTGTCAGGATTTTGTCATTGTCAGTCATTATAAGGATTTTGTCTACAAATTTAGACCTTTTTTATTACATTGCAAAATTAATTCAATGAATTTTGTAAAAAAACAAGTTTTTAGGCAGTTATGACTGCCTGATTAATATTTTTGTCTTCTTTGAGGCAATTATTTCTTTTCTGTGTCGTCGGATTTTGGCCTTGGTTCTTTTTTCGCAAGCATGACAACCTGGAATACGAAATCGGTGATCCATTTTTGGCTGAATCCCAAACGCTTGTTATATGTGCGTATTCCGACAATCGTCTTCATTACACCTGCGTCTTTGTAATCGTTTTTGTTAAAAATGTCGGAAACGGTTTTTTCCGTCATTGTATATATTGCTTTTTTCATGAAGGAAGGTACTCGAAGCTTGAATTTCATCAAGTTTCCCATTAGCATCATGACATCTTGGGTGAGGTTCTGGAATTGTATCAGATAAGTCTGCACATCTTGCATCTTCCGGCAATTGCGTCGGATACTGGAATCAAGCTCTTTGAAGAAATCGTCATTGGTCTTGTACAAGTCTTGGAGCATTTTCTTGCAATGCTTTTTTTCGCCAACTCCCAGCTTGTTGTTTACAGTCGGAACGTGTAATGTTGTCTTAAACATTCGTAAGTCAGGTAAGACCGCAAGATTTGTTATGCCTGCATTTTCTGCAATCGCAGCTTGTAAATACACACGAACAAGTGTCATATAGTCTTCCATACCACCTGTTTTGTGCTCATTGTTATTGTCTTTCTTGAATAATTTACTTAAAAATCCCATATTCAAATTATATAATTAATAAACCGGAATAGAGACCGGCATGAAAAATGTGAATGCAAAATTACATCAAATACACCAAAAATCAAAATAAAATTTGATTATTATCAATTTTTATTATACCTTTGCACAATAATATGCTAAGCATGTAATTGTCTTTAAATAAATAATACACAAGAACAAAAATAACTGTAAGCCCATGCGAGTCATGCGGCCGTTTTTTATTTTATAAATCCGTAAAAATGAAAGGAATCGTGCTGGCCGGAGGCTCAGGAACCAGGCTTTACCCAATCACAAAAGGTATCAGCAAACAATTGATACCGATTTTCGACAAGCCAATGATATATTATCCGATATCAGTATTGATGCTTGCCGGAATAAAAGAAATCCTTATTATTTCAACACCTTATGACCTTCCAGGTTTCAAGCGTCTGTTAGGTGATGGGTCAGATATTGGAGTCCGTTTTGAATACGCTGAACAACCTTCTCCTGACGGGCTTGCCCAAGCTTTTATTATTGGTGAGTCTTTCATTGGGAATGATAGTGTGTGTCTTGTCCTCGGGGATAATATTTTCCACGGAGCTGGTTTCTCTGCCATTTTAAAAAATTGTGTCAAGGCGGTGGAAACTAAAGGTGAAGCTACTGTATTTGGATATTATGTTAATGATCCAGAACGTTACGGAGTCGCTGAATTTGACGAGAACGGAAACTGCCTTAGTATAGAGGAAAAGCCCACTTGCCCGAAGAGCAATTATGCTGTGGTGGGTTTGTACTTTTACCCTAACAGCGTAGTGGAGATTGCAAAAGGTATAAAGCCGAGTGCGCGCGGTGAGCTTGAGATAACATCTGTCAACCAAGAATATCTGAACAGGAATATATTAAAAGTCCAGACACTTCAACGTGGTTTCGCGTGGTTGGATACCGGTACCCATGACAGTCTGAGCGAAGCCTCTACTTTCATTGAAGTTATAGAAAAACGTCAGGGATTAAAAATCGCATGTCTTGAGGAAATTGCATTCAAGCAGGGATGGATTGATGCGGAGAAGCTTAAGTCAGTTGCTATGCCGATGTCGAAAAACGATTATGGAAAGTATTTAATGAGTTTAATAGATTGTCAATAATTTTATATTTTTGCCAAACAACATTAATCAAGACTAAACACGGAACAGATGAACGAGTTTAACAACGAACAGCGGGTTCAAGAAACGCAAGAGGAACAATCTTCATTCAATTTCCAAACCATTTACACAGCGTTTGTCCTCAACTGGAAATGGTTTGTCCTGTCGGTATTTATCTGTATCGGCATAGGATTTTTGTATTTGCGTTATACAACGCCTACTTACAATACCTCTGCAAAACTTCTCATAAAGGATGGTAGTGATGACAAAAGAAATACCGGAGGGGCATTGCAGGCGCTTGAAAGTATGTCAAACTTGGGGATAATCAGTAGTAATTATGGTGTTGAGAACGAACAGGAAATATTATCTTCGACAACTGTTGCTGAGCAAGCCATACGTGACCTTAAATTGTATGTAAACTATTATCTCAAAGGCAGTATAAAGAAAAAGCTTGTATATAAAGATCAGCCCATAAATGTTGATATGGACTTCGCTCATCTTGAGAATCTTAATGCTCCACTTGAACTTAAAATAACCCGTGAAGGTAATACTTATAAGATAAAGGGTGAGTATTTCATCGCTGAGGACGAAGTTTCTATTACTGGTCCTTACGAATTGGAGAAGACAATAACTGGACTGCCTGCTGTCGTAAGGACGCAGGTCGGAACTCTTACTTTAACGAAGAACGGAAAATATACTCTTGAAGACGGAGAGACTCTTTATGCAAACTTATTGTCTCCTCAAAAGACTGTGCATAGCTATATAGAACGTCTGTCCGTTGAGCAAACATCGAAAACGTCTTCTGTTTTCAGTCTCCAGTTCCAGGACCAAAACATAGCGAGAAGCATTGATTACCTTAAACAGCTTGTAGTTTGTTATAACAGACAGGCTAATGAGGATAAAAACGAAGTGGCCATTAGGACGGAAGAGTTTATAAATGACCGTTTGGCTAAGATTGATGCAGAATTGAGCTCAACGGACGGAGAACTTGAAAGTTATAAGAAGAGTAATCGTCTTATGGAACTGCAGCTCGATGCAATGACGACATCAACTAATACGTCTACATACGAGCAAAAACTCAATGAGGCGAATACACAGATATCGCTTATCGGAAGTCTTATTAACTTTGCCAACCGCCCTGGCAATAAACATCAGGTGTTGCCGTCGAACATAGGTCTGCAAGATGAGGCTTCTACATCACTTATCAACGAATATAACAAAATAGCGCTTGAGCGTAATCGTTTATTGCGTACCGCTTCAGAAAGCAGCCCTGTCGTTATCGAGCTTACTTCACAACTTGATGACATGCAGACAAGCATTCAACAGGCTCTGCAGCAGGCTCGTAAAGGTTTGATTATACAACGTGACGCAATTAAAGAGCAACTTGGCATGTATAGCGACGAGGTGACCAAGGCTCCTGAGCAGGAGAGAATCCTCACCCAAATCGGCAGGCAGCAGGAAGTAAGGTCTGGTCTTTACTTGATGCTCCTGCAAAAGCGTGAGGAGAATTCCATTTCGCTTGCCGCAACGGCAGATAAGGGTAAGCTTATTGAAAAGCCGCAGTTTGACAAGAAGATAAGTCCCAAAGGCAGTATCATATTGCTGATGTCGCTTGTATTTGGCATAGCTATTCCTTCTGGCGTTCTATACTTGATTAATTTCTTCCGTTATAGAATTGAGGGTCATGACGATGTTGCAAATTTGACGAAACTTCCTATTATTGCAGATATTGTGGTCGCAAGTGACACTGCGAAGACAAGAGCGGATATAGTCGTTCATGAAAACCAGAATAACCAAATGGAGGAGATATTCCGTTCGATGCGTACGAATATCCAGTTCATGCTTAAGCCTGGGCAGAATGTAATATTGTTTACGTCGTCAACATCGGGTGAAGGCAAGACGTTTACGGCTGCTAATTTGGCTGTAAGTTTCGCTCTTTTGGGTAAGAAAGTAATACTTATTGGTCTTGACATCCGTAAGCCGAGACTTGCAGAGTTGTTCAAAATCAATAATTATGTAACCGGTATTACAAATCTCTTGACCATGGACGATCCTCAATGGAATGATATAAAGGGGCAGATATTGCCTTCAGAGATTAATAATAATCTTGACCTGCTTATGGCTGGTCCTGTACCTCCCAATCCTGCCGAACTTGTATCACGTCCTGCATTGGAGCAAGTTCTTAACCAGATAAAACAGCACTATGATTATGTGCTTGTCGACACTGCGCCTGTCGGACTGGTTACTGATACTTTGCAAATAGCCAAACACGTGGATATAAGTATATACATGTGCCGTGCCGATTACACGCCGAAGGCAAGCTTCAACCTTATCAATAACCTTGCGGAGGAGAAAAAATTGCCAAACATGTGTGTGGCAATCAACGGTATTGACTTGTCGGAGAAGAAGTACGGTTACTATTACGGATATGGTAAATACGGTAAGTACGGCCGTTACGGACATTATGGCAAGGGCAGTTCTTATGGAACTTACGGCAGTTATGGTGACTATTCAAAGAGCCATTACGGAAATGAAAACGACAATTCGGTAAAGAGATAATATCGTAACGACAGCCCGTAAAGTGTTATGTAGGTATCTACTGGCTCTTTACGGGCTTTAGTTGTTGTAAGATTAAGTCGTAGGTATTCAGGTATTATTCAATCATCAATACATCATTTTAATTAAAATCATGACGATAGCAGTAGACTTTGACGGGACAATCGTGGAACACATGTATCCGGAAATTGGCAAAGAAATACCTTTCGCCACACAAACACTCAAGATGTTGATTGCCGACAGGCACAAGCTTATACTTTGGTCTGTACGTGAAGGCAAGTTACTTGACGATGCAGTAAACTGGTGTAAGGAGCGAGGGGTTGAGTTCTATGCCGTCAACCGTGACTATCCCGAGGAGCGTGGAATTGAAAATAACAATCATTTCTCACGTAAATTGAAGGTTGATATGTTCATAGATGACCGCAATATCGGTGGTTTGCCTGACTGGGGGACAATTTACCGCATGATTAAGGAAAATAAAACTTATTATGATATTATGGCTGAAAGATTCGGTGGGGCATCATACGAAGAACCGCCTAAGAAAAAACGTTGGTGGCAACGGTAGACATATGGTATGATATGTCATTACAAGCACGGTCGTGATATTTTTTATATCGGCCGTGCTTGTATTTTATTTATATAAGCATGCGTGAAAACATGCTTTTGTCTTAAATTCATGTCAATTTGTTACATGACGCCATAAAAGCTGCAACTCGCTGTATGTGTCATGGATAAAAACATTAACTTTGCTGCCGGACGCATGTCACACGATTCGTGTAGCGGCGTGGCGTACAAGCTTATAATCCATGTAAAAACAAGCAATTAACTGATATGAATCTTTTAGCCATTTTACTTACATTATGCTGCATGTTGCCATGCGGTACTGGCATGTGCGGCGGCGCCGGAAACATCAGGGATGAAGCTGTGGATTACGGTAATAGTTCACAGGGCGACGGCGCGTTCTATACCGGCAAATACCGGAATCTGTTTAACGAATATCTCGGTGTGTCACAAAAGGAAACCGATGACAGGCTTGAGTATGTGTGGAACCATTTTTTCGTGAATGACGGTACAAAACTGTATTTTGAGGACAGTGACAGTACAGCGTACATATACGATACCGGCAATCGAGACGTAAGGACTGAAGGTATGTCGTACGGGATGATGATATGTGTGCAATTAGACAAAAGAGACGAGTTTGATAAAATATGGCGGTGGGCAAAGACGCATATGCTGTATACTTCAGGCCGTTGGAAAGGATATTTCGCATGGCAGTGCAATCCTGACGGCAGTAAGATAGGCGGCGAACCGAGTTGTGCTACTGACGGTGAGGTATATTTCATTATGTCCTTGTATTTCGCTTCGCATCGTTGGGGTGACGGCGGAGCATTTAATTATGCCCAAGAGGCAAGGACGATATTGAAGGATGTTATGTCGAAAGACGGTTCGCAGGGCGTGTTTAACATGTTCAATACCGATGCTAAGCTTATAAGTTTCGTTCCGTCCGATGATGGTTCATGGCTGCATACAGACCCGTCATATAACCTTCCTGCGTTTTTCGAACTATGGGCAAGATGGTCTGATACGGATAAGGATTTTTGGTCACAGACTCCGGAGGCTGCCCGCAATCTGCTTGCCGCTGCGTCACATCCTGTAACGGGCCTGTTTCCTGATTATTCCACTTTTGAAGGAAAGCCGTTCCAGCCGGGATGGAAGAAAGATTATGACGCACGCCGTTATCAGTATGATGCCATAAGATGTGCCATGAATATAGGCATGGACTATTATTGGTTCGGCAAGGATAAAGTGCGCCAGAATGATATGATGACCCGCCTGTTGAGATTCTTCAAGGAAGATAATTTCACCCATGGCCAGTTTAATCTTGACGGAACGGAGCCTACCGGGCTTTATTCTGAAGGCATGGCCGGTGCGAATGCCGTAGGTGCGATTTGTCTTGACGATAAGGGTCTGGCGAAAGAATACATAGAAAGGCTTTGGAACGTTGAACCTCCTACAGGTTATCTGCGTTATTACAGCGGTATGGTGTATATGCTGTCAATGCTCCATGTCTCTGGACAATTCAGGATTTATTGAGTCTTGCCGTGCCTGTGCCTTCTGCTGAGGTTTGTTCCGGCACGTCACATTAGGGACTGTTATAAGTCTGGTATTATTTGTGTGTTTTATAAAAGGCCGTCTTTTGCTTTGCGAAAGACGGCCTTTTGTCGTTTAAAAGACGGCCTTTCAGGTTGTGAAAGGTGGCCTATTGCAGTTTTGTCTTTTTACGTAGGTTGTTTCTTGCGCTTGCTGTTGCATGAACGGTAAACGTTATGCGGCTGGTTGGATGAAGCGTAACAAGGCATGACATGTACCGGAATCATACGCGTATATACATTAATATAAAAGAAAAATGAAGCTATTTTGAATGAAATTTTTGCAAATCGATAAATTTATTCGCTAAAAATTTGTTGTTTGTAAGAAAATGCTTATATTTGCAATCGCAATATAAAATAATATGATTATGAAGAATTTGTTTTTTGCATGGTGGTGGCGTTGCTCAAGATTGACAAAGTCGTGAGTTACGGAGCCGTGTATAAAAACTTTATAGAGATAAGCGGGCTTGTCGTTCTTACGACAGGCCCGCTTGATTTTTTGTATATGGCCCGGTGATTGGAGATGTTAAGGCGATATGCCGTTAGTATTATTAAAAAAACAGAGAAACGATGGAAGTAAGAGAAATATTACAGAAAATGTTGAATCACGAGACTCTTTCCCGTGAAGAGACGAGGGACGTTCTTGTCGGAATAACCCGGAGTGAATATGCTGTTGAGCAAATAACGGCTTTGCTTACAGGCCTGCAAATGCGTGGCGTAACTGTCGACGAGTTGCTCGGATTCCGTGACGGTATATTGGAAACGGGGGTACCTGCCAGGTTGGACTGCGACCGCTACATTGACGTTGTAGGTACTGGCGGAGACCAGAAAAATACGTTTAACATATCTACATGTGCCTGTTTCGTTATAGCCGGGGCAGGATATAAGGTGGCCAAGCACGGTAATTACGCGGCAACGTCAACCAGTGGCGCTTCTAACGTGATAGAGGCGCACGGGGTGAAGTTTACCGATGACATGGACAGGCTTAACCGGTCAATCAACGAATGTGGCATTGTGTATCTGCACGCACAGCTTTTTGCCCGTGCGATGAAGTTTGTTGGGCCTATCCGCAAGGCGCTCCAATTTCCTACATGTTTCAATCTTCTTGGCCCGATAGTGAATCCCTCGCAACCTCAATGTCAGTTGCTCGGAGTGGCAGACCTTAACCAAATGCGTCTTTACAGCAATGTTTACCGCCGGCTCGGCATAGATTTCGGCATAGTGAACAGTCTTGACGGTTACGACGAAATATCGCTCACGGGGGATTTCAAGGTTACGACAAACCGTTATGAAAGGATATTCCATCCAGTAGATTTGGGCCTTAGTATTGCCGATCCGGTAAACCTTCAGGGAGGAGATACTGTCGATGAGGCAAAGGATATATTCGACAGCGTGCTTGAGAACAGGGCTTTGCCTGACCGTAAAAATGTGGTATTGGCTAACGCTGCGTTCGGAATCCAGGTCGTTGACCAGTCAAAGACTATAGACGAAGCTCTCGCATTGGCGCGTGAATCTCTTGAAAGCGGGCGTGCATTGGCGGTGTTCAGGAAGTTTGTAGAGCTTAATTCCTGACTTGTTGTAGATAATTAAAATTACGTGGAGATGAAAGATATTCTGAACGAAATAGTGGAATACAAGCGGATAGAGGTTGACCGCATGAAGGCTTTACGTCCTCAGCGTCTCTTGTATGCCGACGTTGAACGTATCTTAGACGGTGAAGTTCCGTCGCTTAAAACGGCCTTGATGCAGTCGGATACAGGAATTATAGCCGAGTTCAAGCGCCGTTCACCGTCAAAAGGATGGATTAAGGAGGAGGGACTTGCCTGCGATATACCTTTGGAATACCAACGTAACGGGGCTTCGGCTGTAAGTATTCTTACTGACGGAAAGTTTTTCGGTGGTGACGATAGTTTTATTACCGAGGCTCGCGGCTCAGGAGTTACCCTGCCTGTGCTTTACAAGAATTTTGTCGTGGATGAATACCAGCTGTTCCAGGCTCGTCTGTGCGGAGCTTCGGCAGTATTGCTTATAGCCTCTGTTTTAGGTAGGAAAGAGTGTGGCAGTCTTCTATCCGTTGCCCACGAACTTGGTATGGAGGTTCTTCTTGAGCTTCATGATGAGCACGAGCTTGATTATGTGGACTTAATGCCGGATGTATGTGGGGTGAACAATCGCAACTTAGGGACTTTTGTTACAGATGTAGAAAATTCGTTCAGGCTGGCCTCCATGCTTCCTTCCGATATGTGCAAGGTTAGTGAGAGCGGCATTTCCAGTCCTGATACCATACTCTCTTTAAGGCAGGTAGGATTCAACGGCTTCTTGATAGGAGAGTGTTTTATGAAGGCTGAAAACCCTGGGCGTGAGCTGGGACGTTTTGTCCATGAACTCGAAAAGCTGTCATACAAGTCTTCAGAACGTGGTTTGAATATAAAAGTTTGTGGTTTGACGGACCTCGGAAATGTGCTTGATGTAATGTCGTTGGGCGTTGACATGCTTGGATTTATCTTCTACAAAGACAGTCCGCGCTATGTATCTCCCGAGCGAATGGACATAATCTGCATGGCTTTTGACCAGGCAATCAGCAGTGATGTTAAGCCTCTTAAAATAGGGGTGTTTGTCGATTCGGCCGTTGATGAAATCGTTACAGCCGTAGCGAGGTTCAGACTTGACGGTGTGCAGTTGCATGGTCATGAGGATGTAGGTATGCTTGACAGTCTCCGTTCGGCCGTTAGTTCAGTCTGTGGACGTGATATAACGATAATCAAGGCGTTGTGCATCACAAGCCGTGCCGATGTTAAGGCCGGCATGGATTATTGTGACTCGGCTGACATGTTGTTGTTCGACACGAGAGGGAAGGCCGTCGGAGGCAACGGGATACATTTTGACTGGAGCGTACTTGAGGCATATGATGGCAAATTGCCGTTTATCCTTAGTGGAGGTATAGGCCATGACGATGCCAAGGATTTATTGCGGTTCAGCCATCCAAGGCTTGCAGGAATAGACCTTAACAGTCGTTTCGAGACTTCACCCGGAATAAAAAATATCGGGATGTTAAGTCGCTTTATCAATGAAATGCGTGTTTTACGGAATAAACAACAATAAGGATATGAACAAAATAAATTCGTTATTTACCGAAGCAAAGGGACGCAAGCTTTTCTCGCTTTATTTTTGTGCGGGTTGTCCTACGCTTGAATGTACGGCCGATGTGTTAAGAGTTCTGGACCAGCGTGGTGTGGATATTGTTGAGGTAGGCATTCCGTTCAGCGATCCACTTGCCGACGGACCTGTAATCCAGTCTGCCGGAACTGTTGCCTTAAGAAACGGCATGACACTGGAAAAACTGTTCGGCCAACTTGAGGAGATAAAGGATGAAATCAGCATGCCTCTTGTTCTTATGGGCTATCTCAACGTCATAATGCATTATGGTTACGAGCGGTTTTTCGATAGGTGTATGGCGTGTGGAGTGTCTGGCGTAATCATTCCCGATCTTCCTTTTGATGATTATCTTTCTACTATCAAGCCAATGGCCGACCGGTATGACATTCGTGTCATCATGATGATCACGCCTGAGACAAGCGATGAGCGCATAAGGCTGATCGATAATCATACCGACGGTTTTATATATATGGTTTCTTCGGCAAGTGTCACCGGTGCGCAAAGTAAGTTTGACGAGTCCAGGATTGACTATTTCCGCCGTATTGACGGCATGAACCTGCGCAATCCGCGTATGATAGGTTTCGGAATATCCAATAAGCAGACTCTTGAAAGCGCAAGGCGATATGCCGCCGGCACAATCATAGGCAGCAAGTTTGTGACCTTGCTGAATGAAGAGAAAGAGGCCGGTAAGGCTTTTGACAGGTTAATGGCTAACTTAAGTGAATGATTATGACCCTGATAGACGTTTTAAATACAAACGACCGCTTTGCAAATAACGCCGGAGCGAAATTGACATTTATAGGCGACGGCCGTGCAACAGCGGTGATGACGGTGACGAAAGAACATCTTAATGCAGGTGGAGTATGCCAGGGTGGGGCGCTGTTTACCCTTGCCGACATTGCGCTTGCTGCTGTTATGAACAGTCACGGTAATCTTACATTCAGCATAGAGAGTACGATCTCTTTCCTTCACAGTGCGGTTGAGGGAGATGTGCTTACCGCGGAAGCTACTGAAACTTTCAACCACAGAAAGATTCCTTATTGTGAAGTTAAGGTGCGTAACGGCAGGAACGAACTGGTATGCGTGCTTACGGGTATAGGTTACAGGAAAAGTATAAAGTTCAGTGGTGAATGACTTGAGCCGGAGTGAATAGCGTTTTTATTGTTTTTATTACCGACACTTTAGTTTCGGGATGTTTACATAAACCCTTAAAATTATAATTGATATGACTTATTTTGTTGACGATAAAGGCTTTTACGGAGAATTCGGCGGGGCTTATATTCCCGAGATTCTCCATAAATGCGTGCATGATTTGCAGGACGCTTACCTGCCTATTATGGAGAGCGATGACTTCAAGCGTGAATACCACAGCCTTTTGCAGGATTATGTTGGGCGTCCGTCGCCTCTGTATTATGCAAAGCGTATGAGCGAGAAATACGGTTGCAGGCTCTATCTGAAGCGTGAAGACCTCAACCATACCGGTGCCCATAAAATCAATAACGCTATAGGCCAGGCGCTTTTGGCGCGTAGAATGGGTAAGACGCATATTATAGCCGAGACTGGCGCAGGCCAGCATGGAGTGGCTACGGCTACGGCTTGCGCGCTGCTTGGTATGGATTGCAAGGTGTTCATGGGCAAGACGGATATAGAGCGTCAACATACGAATGTCGAGCGGATGAGAATGCTTGGAGCTGAGGTCTGTCCTGTAACAACGGGCAATATGACGCTCAGTGACGCTTGTTCGGAGGCGATAAGATACTGGTGTTGCCATCCGTCTGATACGTTTTATGTCGTTGGTTCTACTATGGGGCCGCACCCATATCCGGATCTTGTGGCCCGGATGCAGAGTATAATTTCTGAAGAATTGAAATGGCAATTGCGTGAAAAGACCGGGCGTGATTACCCCGACTGCCTTATAGCATGCATTGGCGGAGGGTCTAACGCGGCAGGAACGATTTATCATTATGCCGATAATGAACATGTGCGCATAATTCTGGCCGAGGCTGGCGGTAGCGGAATAGACAGCGGGCGTACGGCCGCCACGCTCCATTGTGGTTCGGTAGGCATATTGCATGGTTCGCGTATGCTTGTCATGCAGGATGAGGATGGCCAGATAGAGGAGGCTTATTCTATTTCTGCCGGCCTTGATTATCCTGGTGTCGGGCCGATGCACTGTAATATGGTGACGAAAGGACGCAGCAAGGTTTTCGCAATAAATGACGACGAGGCGATACGTGCCGGTTATGAGCTGACACGGCTCGAAGGCATAATTCCTGCCATAGAGAGCGCCCATGCGGTAGCAGCGTTAAGCAAGGTGAAGTTTAACGCCGACGATGTAGTTGTGCTTACGGTTAGCGGACGCGGCGACAAGGACATTGAAACTTATCTCAAGTATGGTGATGATATATAGTGAATGATGAATGGATAATTGTTGGCGTTACAGTGTAACAACCGTTTTCGGTAAACGGATAACATCCTTTTATCAAGGGCCAGGGGGATTATTGAATATATGCCACTTGCAAACGGATGTTGAGCTGAAAGCCGACGTGTTTCCAATACATGGCCTTTGGGCTTATGAAAGACCGCCTTCTGCGCTTCAAAAGACCACCTTTTACAGTGTAAGACATGGCCTTTTATAAGGCGCCTGGTTTTGTCATCAGTCAGTATGGCCTGCGATAATAAATTAAAATCAAGTATTCCTGATAATAACAAGCTTTATGACGACAAACAAGTTCAGGTATTCTGTAAATAGAACGACGGCACTTGCCGATTTATGTACTCCCGTAAGTGTTTATATGCGTTTGCGTGACACGAGCCCGCAGAGTGTTTTGCTTGAGTGCTCGGATTATCACGACAAGGCCAACAGCCGCTCTTTCGTATGCGTAAATCCGATAGGCAGTGTTTCAGTAAGACGTGGCAAGGTGGAGTTTTTGTATCCGGACGGCACGATGTCGACAGCCGATATAAGCGGCGACTATACCTGCGGCATGGCTATAAACGACTTTTTGGGCAGGTTTGACATCGAGGGCGACAGTAGTGGTTGTTGCGGACTGTATGGCTATACGTCTTTTAACGCTGTAAGGTATTTTGAAGACATAGCGGTAAAGGATGAAGGTGCTGACAGGAATGATGCTCCGGACATTTGTTACATGCTGTTCAGGGACGTTATAGAATTCGAGCATTTTGACAACAAGATGACGGTTGTTACCCTGGCAGCTGACGGCGAAGACGTTACAGAACGTGTGAACCGACTCATGCTCAGGCTGAGCAAAGGCAATATAAACGTATATCCTTTCAGTCGTATCGGCGATGTAACTTCGCCTCTTACGGATGAAGAGCATAAGGCGAACATACGCCGTGGAATAGCCCATTGTATGCGCGGGGATGTATTCCAGGTCGTGTTGTCGCGCCGTTTCGTCCAGAAGTATGAAGGCGATGACTTCGCTTTATACCGTGCGTTGCGCAGTATAAATCCGTCGCCGTATTTGTTCTATTTTGACTTCGGGGGCTTCCGTCTGCTTGGCAGCAGCCCGGAGACGCATTGTAGGATAGAAAACGGGCGTGCTTACATCGACCCGATTGCCGGTACGACGAAGAGGACTGGTGACGCCGAAAAGGACCGCATTAATGCTGAGACTTTGCGTAACGACCCTAAGGAGAATGCCGAACACGTAATGTTGGTTGACCTTGCCCGTAATGACCTTAGCCGTAATTGCCATAACGTGCGTGTTGAATTATACAAGGACTTGCAGTATTACAGCCACGTGATTCATCTTGTAAGCCGTGTTAGCGGACTTCTTGATGATGGCGTCGACCCCGTAAAGGCGTTTATAGATACATTCCCCGCCGGAACGTTGAGCGGAGCTCCGAAAGTAAGGGCCATGCAGATAATCAGTGAGCTCGAGCCGCATTGTCGTGGCGCTTATGGTGGGTGTATAGGCCTTATTGGACTGAACGGAAACCTGAACCAGGCGATAACCATCCGCACTTTTGTCAGCCGTAACGGTGAATTATGGATGCAGGCCGGTGGAGGCATTGTTGCATGCAGCGATGAAGAGCGTGAGTTGCAGGAGGTAAACAACAAGCTCGGAGCCCTCCGTAAGGCTGTCGAGATGGCAGAAAGGATATAGTCCGTGATTTAATAATGGCAAATTGTACAGTAATCTGTCTGCTAACAGACAATAAACAGTAATTATATATGATGACTTTAGCGGTAATAGACAACTATGATAGCTTCACTTACAACCTTGTACATATGTTTAAGGACATTGGTGCGGAGGTAAGTGTGTTCAGGAACGACAGTTTTGAACTGTCCCGTCTTGAATGTTTTGATAAGATAGTGCTTAGCCCTGGCCCCGGGATTCCAAGTGAGGCAGGGTTATTGCTTGACGTTATAGAATGCTATAAAGGCACCAAACCTATACTCGGTGTCTGCCTTGGCCATCAGGCAATAGGCCAGGTTTTCGGTGCCGGTCTGGTTAATCTCAGGAATGTTTTTCATGGAGTGGCTACCGTCGGGACACAATTCGGTATTGATCCAATATTTTCCGGATGTCCGGAGCGGTTGGAGATGGGCCGTTATCATAGTTGGGTCGTAGATAAGGACACGCTTCCCGATTGTCTTGAAGTTACGGCCGAAAGCGACGAAGGGCTGATAATGGCCATGCGCCATAAGACATATGATATATGTGGACTACAGTTCCATCCGGAAAGCGTGCTTACACCTTGTGGTCGGAAAATATTGGAAAATTGGATCAATTCTTGACTCTGATAGCTATTGTTAGATTCAGTCCCGAAAAATATAATAATGTTACGAATTTGTTATAGATAGTGATAAAAATGTTAAATATTTGATTTTTCACATTAAAAATTTGTATTATTCATCATAAAACTTTATATTTGCGACATCTTATTTATGATTTCGAGCTTTTAACGAAATCGCCAGAGGTTGACAGCATCCTGCGTCAACCTCTTTTTTTGTAATGTTTGTCCTTCTAAGTTTTGTGCTTTGACATAAATTTCATACATTTGGAAAATAATAAATACTAATCGACTAAGCCATGAAAAAATTATTGTCTATTTTGTTTCCTTTGTCGTTATTTCTGATTTTTACTGCGTGCGAGAAAGCGGAATATTATGAAGAAGATGCACAGAAAGAGCAACATGAAGAAAGTGGTGATTCCCAAGAGGATGACGACTATGACGTAGGTGATTTTCCAACAGGCAGTGTCGTTGATGTTATGACGTTCAAGACCAATGCCATTTATACTCAGGTATGGGTTGAAGGTTATATTGTTGGTGCGGCTACAGGAGCTAAAAATAAGGTGAGATACGAGTTTGAGCCGGATTTCAGCTATGATACAGCTATCCTTATGTCGGACAATGTCAACGCTTCCAGCACGGACGAGGCTATTTCAGTGTGTCTAACATCATGCTCGAAGAAATTGCGTGAGCAGCTTAATCTTGTTGATCATCCAGAAAATAAAGGCAAGCGTATAGCTGTTTTCGGTTTCCAGGAGAAATATCTTAAAATCTTTGGGATAAAGAAAATTGACGCATACGAGTTTCCTTTATAACGGCAAAACAGGCAGCACCTCACGGTGTTGCCTGTTTCTTAAGGTAACTTATATAATAAAAACATGTATGGCCAACGGCCGTTTATGCTGTTGGTGCATTATTAATGCCTGTATATAGGTCTTTTGCCGATACTTTTACCGGCCCAGACTTTTGCATTTAGCGCGTGTTATCATGCGCAGGATAGTGAAATTCCGTACGGCCCTTGTCCCTTACATCGAGAGAGTGGGCATTATAATAAGGCAGGTCTTCTGACTATGTTCCGCCGTCAAGCACCTTCCCGCCCCGTTGGAGTGGGGCAGTGGTGTCATTGCTTGATGGACATAAAGGAACTAACAGCTGCGAGACAGTCGGAGACTTGCACTCCGTTCCCTTTTTGATCGAGCAAATCGAACCTTATTGGTCGCAAAGTTATGCATTATTTGTTAAAGTGCAAAGGATTGTTGCGTATTTTATTAAATATTTTTTGTATAATGGGTAAAACTTTTTATCTTTGCAACATATAATTTTTAATTTTAATATCATTTTTGCCTATCGAAACATCATTACTTCATAGAAAAACAAAGTAATAATGGAAAATTTTAATTCGTTTACAGACGAGGAGCTGGCCTTGTCATACATAGACGGAAATAATAAAGCTTTTGACGAGCTTCTTACCCGCAATCAAGATAAGTTGTTTTCATATATTTTCTTTGTCGTAAGGGATGAGGATAAGGCCAACGACTTGTTCCAGGAAACTTTCGTTAAGGTTATAACCAAGCTCCACCAGAAGCGTTATGTGGATAGCGGAAAGTTCAGTGCGTGGATTATGCGTATTGCCCATAACGTAATAATGGACTGGTATAGGGAACAACGCGCACGCAATCTTGTTGAACCGACGGAAGAGAATGACTTGTCCAACCTTAGCGGAAATGATGTGCTTGATGTGAATGTCGAGAACAAGTATGTCAACGATCAGATAATGTCGGACGTCAAGAAGATGATGAACATGTTGCCGCCTACCCAGCGCGAGGTGGTATTCATGCGCTTTTACCAAGACCTGTCGTTCAAGGAGATAGCCGAACTTACCGGCGTTAGCATAAATACTTCACTTGGAAGGATGAGGTACGCGATACTAAATCTACGCCGAATGTCGAAGGAATATAACATCGCATTGCAGCTGGATTATTGACTGATAAAGAATTAAGGGGCGGGAATTAATGAAAAATACCTTTATTAAATATAATGGTATTTTTCATTAATTCCCGCCCCTTAATTCTTTATTTTAACTTTAAAGAGCTTTCAATGACTTGATTACACCTTCCGGATTGGATGACTTGAAGATGTAGCTGCCGCTTACAAGAACATCAACTCCGGCAGCAACAAGCCTCGGAGCAGTTTCAGCTTGTACGCCTCCGTCTACCTCAATTACGGCTTTCGAGCCAGCTTCTGCTATCATCCGGCGCAGGCGTTTTACTTTGTTTATAGTGTTTTCGATAAAAGCCTGCCCACCGAAACCTGGGTTTACGCTCATGAGCAGCACCATGTCTACGTCTTGGATTATGTCTTCAAGCATGCTTACCGGGGTAGATGGGTTGAGTGTCACGCCCGCCTTCATGCCTGCTTCGTGTATTTCGTGTACAGTTCGGTTGAGATGTGTGCAAGCCTCGTAGTGTACGTTCATCATCATTGCGCCTGTACGCGCCGTGCGGGCGATGTAGCGTTCAGGTTTGGTAATCATGAAATGTATGTCAAGAGGTTTCTTGCATATTTTTGATACGGCGTCTATAATAGGAAATCCGAATGATATGTTCGGTACGAAAACGCCGTCCATTACATCAAGGTGAAGCCAGTCGGCCTCACTGCGGTTAATCATATCAATATCCCGCTGCAAGTCAAGAAAATTTGCAGCGAGAAGTGATGGTGAAACAAGTGTTGCCATATTTTTCTTTGATTGTTGCTCAGTTCAGACAGTAAACTTCGTTTTTCCCATTAAAGTTGATGACTCTGTATGTGTAAGCTATCTGCCTGATAAAATTCAAAGTCTTGCTTGACGGTTTTTTGTCTTCCGATGTAAAATACTTCATAGGCTTCTTATTTTTTATGTTGTTTATTATTGTAACGGCGCTGTATAGTTTTTATTACATGTTGGGAGGATTTTAGTTGTTTTTTACATAAAAGATTTTGATTAGCCGTGTTGTGAATGAAAGTGGATGTGTTTAATCTTTTGTATGTTAAGAAAATGTATTGATTTTTTACAGAACTCTTTTTGTGGAAAAACCGCATTGCTCTTTGTTAACGCCTAAAAAATGCATCTCAATCCATTTCGCATAAAATGGAAACAGTTTCTTGCTTTTCCGTTGTGGCGGTAATTATGACCGTATGCTGATGTGAAATGATGTTAATAAGACAGCGGCGTTTTTTACCGTTAACGCCTTAGAAAACCGTGTCGCGGTTATAATCCGACATTTTGTTTTTATATGGCGGAAAATTCATTGTTTTTGTATGTGTTTGACAATCAATGATTTACTGTTTATTGTGAATCAATGTACTGTTTGCATTGCTGCAATTGACGGCCTTTTGTTGTGCTAAAGACCGTTCATCGTATTGCTAAAGGCCGTCTTTTAAGTTCTGAAATGTAGCTTTTTATATGGATGTTTCCGCTTTATTGTAAATTTATGGTTTACATTTTGCCTTCTCTCGGGCAAAAACTGAGATGATTAAATCATCTTTTTTCGTGTTTAATTCTCTATTTCGCAAATTTAATTTGTAAAGGAAATGGAAAAGCGTAAAAGCTAAATCGTGTTAATATTTCTGTTCTCTATAACCTTTATGGCTTGTTTCCCAGCTTATGTGGCCTATTTAGGCGTTTTCCTTTATGTGGCGTAACGCTGGATTGTATGTTCCCCGCAACGTGTACGGTGTGCCGATGCTGATGTTTAGTTATGGATGGTTTTACCGGCTGTAAATGGAGGGTAAGTTTTCTAACCAGTTTTAGGTATCAATGATTTTCGCCGTTATGTAAAAAATACCTATATGTTGCGATTGCTTGTTTCGTAAAATTTTTGTTATTTTGCAACATCCAATATAACGAACAAGAACTTTTCGGAGGGTCGGTCTTTGCCGGCTTTATGTAAGATGAAAAATAACAAGATGTATGAGGCCGACGACAAGATGATTTCGCTTATCGCCGACAATTATAACATATTACAGAGCCTTGGAAGGTTTGGTATAAATCTTGGGTTCGGTGATAAAACCGTGCGCGAGGTTTGCGAAGACCAGGGAGTCGACACTTATACTTTTCTTGCCGTAGTGAATTTTTCAATCAATGGCTATAGGGATTTTGATGACGGTGGACGTTTCTCTATACCAACGCTCCTTCATTATTTGAAGGCCTCGCATGAGTATTACCTCAATTTCCAGCTGCCTTCCATACGCAAGGAACTTGAAGATGCACTCGATGAGAATGACAATCTTGCGCGTCTTATCATGAAATTGTATGATGAATATGCGCACGAGATAAGGAAACACATGCAGTATGAGGAAAAGACAGTGTTCCCATATGTTGACGGTCTGCTGGAAGGTAGGGTAAGCGACGATTACGATATCGAGACATTCTCTAAACATCATGGGCAGATAGACGTAAAGCTGAAGGAATTGAAGAATATTATAATAAAGTATTTGCCGAGCGACATCAAACACAACAACCAGCTTACGGCAACGCTTTATGACATTTATAATAATGAGGAATGGCTCGGGAATCATTCCCAGGTGGAGGAAAACATATTCATCCCGGCGATTAGGAAGCTTGAGCATAAGTACAAGCAGAATGATGTAAGTGCCAAAATCTCGAAAATGATTAGCCGTAACCATGACAGCAGCGAGTCTTTGAGCGATAGGGAAAAAGATGTTATTGTAAGCTTGGTGCAGGGAATGACTAATAAGGAGATTGCAGACCATCTTTGCATATCTATAAACACGGTTATTACCCATCGCCGTAACATCGCGCGCAAGTTGCAAATACATAGCCCGGCGGGACTGACCATATACGCCATTGTAAATAACCTGGTTGATATATCAGCCGTAAAATTGTAAATTTCGTAAATCTTTTATTCCGTCTTGATGCCGGAAAAGAAATGCTTTATGTGTTTAAGTCATTGTTTAAAACCAATGATTTTGTGAAGCTTTCTTTTCCGGCATTTTATCTTTTTGTGATTATTTTCCCATGATGTATATAAAGTTTTGTTGTTTTTTCTTATATTTGCAGTCGAAAAAGTTGACTAAAACGGTAAACTTTTATATCAATAATGATTTAAAAGTTTACCGAAATGGATAACTTTATAATAAATACTATATTAAAAATTGTCTATTTTGAGTAAGATGAACACAACTGATTTTATGATTGTCAAGCGGGACGGAAGCCTGGAGCGCTTCAGCTTAGATAAGATTATGAATGCAATAATCAAAGCCTTTCATTCCGTAAATGAACCTATAGATCTCAATGGAGTTTCACGCATAATATCGCATTTGAACCTTGTTGACGGCGTGACCGTAGAAGATATACAGAACAATGTTGAAGAAGCCTTGATGAAAGAGGGCTTTTATAAAGTCGTAAAAAGTTTTATGCTTTATCGTCAACGCCATGCGGAAGATCGCGAGACGCTTGAAAAAGTGAAGTTCCTGACTGACTATTGTGCCGCAAGCAATGCTGCAACAGGCTCGAAGTATGACGCTAATGCCAATGTTGAACATAAAAACATAGCAACACTGATCGGTGAACTGCCTAAATCTAATTTTATACGTTTGAATCGCCGTTTGCTTACTGACCGCATTAAGAAAATGTATGGAAAGGAGCTTGCCGATAGATATATCTACATGCTTGACCGCCACTTTATATATAAGAATGATGAAACAAGCCTGGCAAACTATTGTGCTTCGATAACGATGTATCCGTGGCTGATAGGTGGCACGCTGTCGATAGGTGGCAATTCTACGGCGCCAACCAACCTGAAATCGTTTTGTGGGGGCTTTGTCAATATGGTGTTCATGGTGTCAAGTATGCTAAGCGGTGCTTGCGCAACACCGGAATTCTTGATGTATCTCAACTATTTCATCGGAAAGGAATATGGTTCTGATTATTGGCGTAATGCCGACAAAGTTGTTGACATGTCAATAAAACAGCGCACAATAGACAAGATTGTGACTGACTGTTTTGAACAGATAGTGTATTCAATCAACCAGCCCTCAGGAGCGCGTAATTACCAGGCGGTGTTCTGGAATATTGCTTATTATGACAGGCCTTATTTTGAAAGCTTGTTTGGCGAGTTCCGTTTCCCTGATGGCAGCAAGCCGGATTGGGATAGCCTTAGTTGGTTGCAAAAACGTTTTATGAAGTGGTTTAATAAAGAACGTACAAAGACTGTTTTGACATTTCCTGTCGAGACAATGGCTCTTTTAACGAAAAATGGAGACGTAATAGATACGGAATGGGGCGATTTTACAGCAGAGATGTATTCGGAGGGTCACTCGTTTTTTACTTATATGAGTGACAATGCCGATTCATTGAGTTCATGCTGCCGTTTGCGTAACGAAATTCAGGATAATGGTTTCAGTTATACATTGGGAGCTGGTGGTGTATCGACCGGATCAAAGAGCGTACTTACGATAAATATTAACAGATGTGTCCAATACGCAGAAAAGCAAGGTATTGACTATAAGGAGTTTCTTTCGGACGTTACGGACCTTGTGCATAAGGTGCAACTTGCATATAATGAAAATCTAAAAGAACTTCAACGTGCGGGAATGTTGCCGTTGTTCGATGCCGGTTATATCAATATCGCCCGCCAGTATCTTACAATAGGTGTTAACGGACTGGTTGAGGCTGCGGAATTTCTTGGCTTGAAAATCAACGATAATCCTGATTATCTTGCTTTTGTCCGTTCGGTGTTAGGTATTATAGAACAGTATAATAAGCAATATCGGTCAAAGGAGGTTTTGTTTAATTGTGAGATGATACCGGCCGAAAATGTAGGCGTAAAGCATGCAAAGTGGGATCGTGAGGATGGTTACTTTGTTCCGCGCGATTGCTATAATAGTTATTTTTATGTAGTAGAGGATAATTCTCTTAATGTTATAGACAAGTTCAAGTTACATGGCGCTCCATACATTGAACATCTTACTGGTGGCTCGGCGTTGCATATGAATCTGGAAGAACATCTCTCAAAGCCTCAATATCGACAGCTTTTGAAGGTTGCGGCAACGGAAGGATGCAATTACTTTACATTTAATATACCAAATACGATCTGTAATGATTGTGGACATATAGACAAACGGTATCTTAAAGAATGCCCTCATTGCCACAGTCACAACATTGATTATATGACTCGTGTTATAGGTTACCTTAAGCGTGTAAGTAATTTTTCGGCAGCCCGCCAAGAGGAATCCATGAGAAGGTATTATGCCAAAGTGGATTGATTTTATAAGTAAATAAGAAAACGGATAATATGTTGAAATACGTTGATTCGGACATTGTCTTTCAGGAAATACCTGATGAAGTGACATTGGCGGTGAATATTTCTAATTGTCCATTCCGGTGTTCCGGTTGTCACAGCATGCATTTGTGGAAAGATATTGGTGAACCTCTGACCGTAGACGTAATAGACGGCTTTATAAATAAATATGGTGGAGCGATAACATGCGTATGCTTTATGGGTGGTGATGCTGAGCCTGATGGCGTCGCAGCTCTTTCACGTTATGTTCATGAACGCTATCCAGGAATTAAGGTTGGCTGGTATAGCGGTAGAAGTGCTGTAACCAATAAGGATGAATATGGTTCTTTCGACTATATAAAACTTGGCCCGTATATAGAGTCTCTTGGAGGATTGGACAACCGTTCAACCAACCAGAGATTATATCGGCGTGGTACAGACGGGCGGCTTATTGATATGACAAGCAGATTCTGGAAACTGCCGTAAGGCCTTTTTTCGGTGAAAGATTTGTCAGTATCGCTGAAAAGTTATAATTTTGCACACAGATATTACAAATCAAAAATTATAAGAAATGACTCACAATCTATTGAAAGGTAAGCGCGGTATCATCTTTGGCGCGCTCAATGAGGACTCCATCGCATGGAAGGTTGCTGTGAAGGCAGTTGAGGAAGGAGCTTCGATAACTCTCAGTAACACGGCAATGGCTTTGCGTATGGGTACTCTCAATGAGTTGAGCGAGCAGCTTAACGCTCCGGTGATAGCTGCGGATGCAACCAGCGTTGAAGACCTTGAAAAGGTGTTTGCAGAATCGGTGCGTCTGCTTGGCGGTAAAATCGATTTCGTGCTCCACTCTATCGGCATGAGCCCAAACGTGCGTAAACATCGTACATACGACGACTTGGATTATAATTATCTCCAGAAGACTTTGGACATATCCGCAATATCATTCCACAAGATGTTGCAGGTTGCGAAGAAACAGGACGCAATTGCTGAATACGGTTCGGTTGTAGCCTTGACTTATGTAGCCGCTCAGCGTACATTCTTCGGCTATAACGACATGGCTGATGCTAAGAGCATGCTTGAAAGTATTGCGCGTAGTTTTGGTTATATTTATGGCCGAGAGAAAAATGTCCGTATTAACTGTATCTCACAGTCGCCTACTCCTACTACGGCAGGAAAGGGTATCAAGGATATGGATAACTTAATGGATTTTGCCAATAAGATGTCTCCTCTTGGTAATGCTACGGCTGATGATTGTGCAGATTATTGCGTGATGATGTTCTCTGACTTTACACGTAAAGTCACGATGCAGACGCTTTATCATGATGGAGGATTCTCTTCTATGGGTATGAGCCTTCGTGCGATGAATCAATATGCAAAGGATCTCGCCCCGTATGAGGATGAGAATGGAAAGATTATCTACGGATAAGATAATTAAATACATAATAAGCCCCTGTAATGAATTCATAAATAATATCATTACAGGGGCTTATTGTATGTTGTTCTTGTTATCTAATGCGGTCGGCCGAACGTACAAGTGCTTCGTCTGCCAATATGGCCTTCCTTGCCATAAAATGCAATATAATGGATATGGCCGGTATGGCTGATGTCAATGAAGCCTTGAATTGGCTGGCTGCATCGCCTTGGTAGAACGCAATTACTGCAAAAACTACGTACCATCCGAATAGCAGCAGCATATTGAACATACAGAATCGGCTTTGGGTTATTCTGTTTCTGTAAGAGAATATGGCCATCAGGGATATTGTACATGTTATCAATAATATGGCGAAAAGAGGCCATATCATATAGCTATGACTTCCGTCGGCGTTTGTTATCCACAAGTTGTACACTATGGATGTTTCGCCGAGTGGCCCGTTGTCTGTCATAATGCTGCCTAATGGAAGGCATATGCAGATTATTGTCAGCACAACAGCAATCAAAAGGAATAATGTTTGTTTGCGTTGTATCATTACATATCCCTTTGGTTGTCTTTTTGTGTGTCGCGCCAGTAAACGTTGCCTTCGACGAACTCTTGCGTTGCCAAGAGAGTTGGTTTAGGCAGTTTCTCGTAATATCTTGATATCTCTATTTGTTCGCGGTTCTCGAAAACTTCCTCCAGACTGTCATTGTATGAAGCGAATTCTGCCAGCTTTTTGCTCAGGTCTTGTTTTATTTCAACTGAAATCTGGTTTGCGCGCTTTGAAATAATGGCTACGCTTTCATAAATGTTTCCGGTTTCCTTGCACAGATCCATGATATTGCGGGTCACTGTGTTTGTAGGAGCTTTTGATTTCTTGTAATCCATGTTCTGCTTGTTACTATTACTTGTTTTTTAATTTTCTCCAGTATATTTCTTGCATGAAGCAATGTATTTTTCTGCCAGCTTTTTGTTTTTTGATTCAGGGTATTCGTTCAGGAATCCGTAACATTCGTCTTCCGCGTCCCTATATCGGTCTATCTTCTTTTCTTCAACGCTTTGCTCCGCCAGTTCGAACTTGCTTTTCATTATAAGCAGGGCGAAGTCTTCGCGCAGTGAGCTGTATGGATAGTCGTTTATTGCGTTTTGCGCTGTTATTATGCATGCTTCGTAATTACTTCCTCCACTTGTGCAGTTTCCGAAGTATGTTCCTAAGTTGTAGTATAGTTGAGCCGAGTAAAGCTCTTTCCTTACAAGTTTGTCCTGTAGCTCGAAGAGCCTGTTTTGGGCTTTGTCTTTAAGTTTCGCTTCAGGGTAGATGTCGAGATACTCCTGGAACGCTGCGATGGCGTTCACCGTTTGTGTCTGGTCGAGTCGTGGTTCCGGTGTGCTCATGTAAAGGCTTTCGCCGATGTAGAATGAAGCCATCTCGGCGTAAATGCCCTTGGGATATGACTGGCGGTATTTCTTGAAAGTCATTGCCGCGCCTTCGTAATCCATATCGCAATATTGGGCCATTGCGAGCATATACAGGCTTTCTTCCGCGTTGTCGGTACCTTTTTGGATTGTCACCAACTCTTGTAACAAAGTTATTGCCTGGGCGTATTTGCCATTAGCGAAGCGCTCTTTGGCGAATTCATATTTATAGGCGTAATCTTGCGATTTGTATACTTGGTTGAATTCATGCGCGCATCCTGAAAATATTATGACGGCAAATATTGTGATAAGAACGTTCTTCTTCATAAAATTCCGCATTTGGTTGCAAAATTACACATTATTCTTATAAACCGCAAAGGTTTTGCCTGCATTTTTCATAAAAAAAGGATTTTGTTATACTTCTTTGTTTATTAAAGCTTCAATGAGTGGAAATAATGGATAATTATGATTAACTTTGCACGGAATTTCTTTCGGATAGCGATGAGTGACTTCAAAATTGTATCAGGATATAAACCGACCGGTGACCAACCTGAGGCTATTAAAGAACTTACTGCCGGTGTACTTGAAGGCGAAAAGGCACAGGTGCTTTTAGGCGTTACGGGCTCGGGCAAGACATTTACGGTTGCAAATGTCATAGCTAACGTAAACAAACCGACACTTATATTGAGTCATAACAAGACTCTTGCTGCCCAATTATACAGCGAGATGAAGTCGTTTTTCCCTGACAATGCCGTAGAGTATTATGTTTCTTATTACGATTATTACCAGCCGGAGGCGTATCTTCCGCAGTCGGATACATACATAGAGAAAGACCTCGCCATAAACGAAGAGATCGACAGGTTGCGCCTTTCGGCCGTATCCTCGTTGTTGTCAGGGCGTAAAGACGTTGTAGTAGTATCGTCTGTGTCATGCATTTACGGTATGGGAGGGCCAGTGGAGATGGCCAAGAGTGTCATTTCCATAAAGCGCGGGCAGAAGCTCGACCGCAACGCTTTTTTGCGCAGTCTTGTAAATGCTCTTTATGTGCGTAACGACATAGAGCTTAAACGTGGAAATTTCAGGGTGAAGGGAGACACTGTTGATGTTTTCATGGCTTACAGTGATAATATATTGCGTGTATCTTTCTGGGATGACGAGATTGACGCGATAGAAGAAATAGATTCAGTTAATTTCCACAGGCTTGCTTCGTTTGGTGATTATCAGATATATCCCGCCAATCTTTTCGTAACGTCGAAAGAACAAACCGAAATAGCCATACGCCAGATTCAGGACGACCTTGTCAAGCAAATAGACTTTTTTACCGAGCAGGGTGATGTCATTAAAGCCCAGAGAATCAAGGAGCGTGTTGAGTATGACATGGAAATGATAAAGGAGCTTGGCCATTGTTCAGGAATAGAGAACTATTCAAGGTATTTCGACGGCCGTGAACCGGGACAGAAACCCTACTGCCTCCTTGACTTTTTCCCGAAGGACTATCTGATGGTAATAGACGAGAGCCATGTCAGTGTTCCGCAAATCAGCGCGATGTATGGTGGCGACCGTGCCCGTAAGACCAATCTGGTGGAATATGGTTTCCGCCTCCCCGCAGCTTTTGACAACCGTCCGTTAACTTTCGACGAGTTCCATTCCATGATACATCAGGTAATATATGTTTCCGCTACTCCTGCAGATTATGAGCTTGAAGAGTCGGGTGGAGTAGTGGTAGAACAGGTTATCAGGCCAACCGGACTGCTTGATCCCGAGATTGAGGTCCGTCCGAGTGAAAACCAGATAGACGACCTGATGGAGGAAATACTGAAGCGCAACGAGCGTGGGGAGCGTACTCTCGTTACGACCTTGACTAAGCGCATGGCCGAGGAATTAACAGAATATCTGCTCAACCATGGCGTCAAGGCGAACTATATACATAGCGACGTGGCCACGCTCGACCGTGTGAAGATAATGAATGACCTGCGCGAGGGCGTATTTGATGTGCTTGTAGGAGTCAACCTCCTGCGTGAAGGTCTTGACCTGCCGGAAGTATCTCTCGTAGCCATTCTTGACGCCGACAAGGAAGGTTTCCTGCGTTCGCACCGTTCGCTCACCCAGACGGCCGGCCGCGCCGCACGCAACGTGAACGGCAAGGTAATAATGTATGCCGACCGCATAACGGCAAGTATGCAGATGACAATCGACGAAACATTGCGCCGTCGCGAGAAACAGTTGCGCTATAACGAACTGCATCATATAACACCTAAACAGATAACAAAGGCTATAAGCCATAACGCGCTGAACGTCAAGCCTGTTGAGGATGGAGAAAAGAATGCTCCGACAATATACAAGCCTTATGTTGAGGAGGAGCATGTTGCTTTTGCCGCAGACCCGATAGTTAAGCAGATGAGCCGTGAACAGCTTGAAAAGAGCATTGCCAATACACAGCGTATGATGAAGAAAGCGGCCAAGGAGCTCGACTTCATACAGGCGGCGCAATTCCGTGACGAACTATTGAAATTGCAGGAAATGCTTGCCGCAAAGAAATAACCTCGTCGGCAATACGACATCCAGATTCATTACAGTCGTAAACCTAATCAGGTGCAAAACAAAAGGCGGCATTTCAACATTCGATATGCCGCCTTTTGTTTTGTAAAACGCCGTATATTGTAAGCTAAAATGCGGTTGCTTGTCTTGTAAACGAGTGCCTTTTGCGGGTATAAAGTTGTCGCTAATTAATTGAATCGTCTGTCATCTGTCAACGTATACTGTAATATATTGTACATCAGGCAGTTACGGACTTACATCTGTACAGGATGTCTTTCAGCCACCATCAGCCACAATGCCATTCTGTATTGGTAGGTATGCAATAGCGGTGGTTGACGGCTGAAAGATACGGTAAACCTTCAGCTGCATAAAATCTTGATTATCAGACGCTTGCTTGTTTGCGCTGACAGCTGACAGAGATTTCGTAAAAAATAATTGTATTGATTGCTACAAAATATTAAGTGGCGACGCTATCGCCAGCGTCGCCACTTTCTACAATGAAATAAAATCAGTATGTTATGGTTTGGTCTTTATTCAACAGGAACAAGCTTGATATAGTATAAAAAAGTTTCTCCGGACTTACCCTTTTTGATTGTGTAAGATTGACTGGCTTGAACATTCATTGATATTATGACACCGCCGTCTGTTGCCGTGTCAGATACAATATCATCACCATTTATGTCTAAGCTCTCAGATGCATCCGATGTACAAATATAAAGATACATTGTCATGTCTTCAGATGGAGTGAATGAAACAGAACCTTTGCTGTTCATCTTAAGTCCTTCTGAATAGGTTGTACCGTCAATTACCATATCGCCTTTCTTTGCAGCCTTGTCGCCTGCAACTGTGAAAAATCCTGATGGCGCATTGGTATTTGGCTGACCTTCTGTAAAACTACAAGTGATGGTTCCTTCTGTAATAACTGGAACATCGGGATTATCTTCACCGCCAGTTTCACCACCATCTCCAGTTTCACCACCATCTCCTGTTTCGCCGCCTTGTTCTCCACTCTCGCTATTTTCTCCGTCGAATATGCCTACGAGTTTGGTCTTATAGTTTGTTACTGCTTCTTTGAGAGCAGTGTTTACATCATAACTTTCGTCATCAACAGAGTTGTTGAACGACCATTGGAAGTCACCATGTTGCAGACGGCCTGCGCCGTATTTTCCTGTTACTACCGAAACCACCTCGCTTGCGGCATCGGGAGTGTAGTCGTACATTATGCTTGCGTCTGTGTCGAAATTGTTGTAGCTTGTGCCACCTTTTTTCGTTTTAACGCTGTTGGGTACAGTTTCGCCTCGTGAGGTTGCTTCATAAGCATCAAATTCTACATTATCTTCCTGATATGTTACGTAACTGAAATTTTTTGACTGTTCGGCAAACATATTACCGTATGATTTTATTATACCTCCGTCTTCGCTACTAAATGTACCCTCTCCGTGAACAATGTCTGTGCCTTGCATGGAAATCATCATCGGACGATTGGTGTTGCGGTAATAGTTGTTCTCAACAAATACACTTGAGGCCATTGTTGCGCCAACGCCGTATTTAGCACAACCGTCATAATAATTGTTGTAGATATGTGCGGAATATGACCTTATCCTTGGATGACGGCTGTCGGAATGGTCAAACCAGTTGTGGTGATATGTAATGTACATCTTGTCATTTTCACCGCTAAGACCAAGCAGGCACGCTTTACCGCTATCCCAGAAGTGGTTATAGGAAAATGTTACATAATTGGATTTTTTGCAGTCAAGTGCACCGTCACCTTTTACTTGGTCTTTATCGCTTCCAGCGTTACCATAGAACAAGTCGCAATGGTGAACCCAAATATAATTATTGTTTTGTTGCAGGCCTATATTGTCGCCTTCGCCGCTGTCACAATTCATGAACGCAAGGTTGCGTATCTCGACTGAAGTGGCGCTTTTAAGGCGTATGCCCCAACCATCGGCTACTGCATCATTACCAATACCTTCAATTGTAAGACCTTCGTATGATGCAGATTTGCTTTCGCTCGCCATATCAATCAAAAGGTCGCCTTTTTCAAGATAGTCTGGATCAGTTATTTGTCCAATGATTCGAATGTCGACAGGCTTTGTTAAGTCTCCATCCTTTATTCCAACGCGTACACCATCAAGAATACCTTGCAGTCCTACGTAACTGCTGCCGATAGCATCAGACGTTACGGTGTTTTTGTTTTCTTCGGTAACGTATACTACAATTGCGCCGCTCTTGAGAGTTCCGTCATTGTTGTATGCGCCTGGAGCTTTCCCGTTAGCGAAAGCAAAGCCGATACGGTCGTGGCCTACAACCTCGATATTGTCAACATAGCTTGCCTTGCTTTCGTCCTCGGTGTCGTTGATTACGGGAACAACCTTTATTGAGTACGTACCTGCGCTAAGTCCGAGAATGTCAGCGCGTCCGTATGTTCCATAGTTACGTACGAGCTGATAGTCTATTTTCTTGTATTCAGAACCTAATGAACCTCCGCTTACATAAACGTTGTACGAGGTAGCGCCGTCAAGCAAATCCCATTCAATATAAGCAGCTTCGTTCCAGCCGTCGTATGCCTTTATCTTTATTTCACCTTCAGTTACTTCTCCTGACGGGTCGTCGTTTTCTGCCAGCGCGAAGTCGATATTGCTTACAGTCTTGGTATATACATCTTGCCATGAGCCTGATATGGGCGTAACGGTTACGGTGTTGGCTGTCTTGTCGAAAGTTATCTTTACTTCGTCGGTGTTGTAATATTTGATGTCGCTGCCAACGGTAAGGCGTACTTGGTTTTTGGTGATGTTTTGGCTTACATCGTTGTAGTCGCTTTCGGGCGGTGTAACCTCACCACCTTCGCCTGTAACGGTAATGCTGTATATATACATGCCTCCTTCGAGTGTTGTGAGCGTTACATCACCATCAGATGTTACTGTACCGGTACATGTCAGCTCTTCTGCGGATGTTTCACCAAATCCTGTAGTTCCACTAAGATTAGTTGCGCTTAGTCCGCGAGGGCTGTTTGTTTTTCCAGTCATACAGTAGACCTCAACAAATTGTCCGACCTTAAGATTGGGTATAATGAGTATGACGCCTGTACCATTTAGTTCAAGACGTTTACTTCCATAGTTACAGCGTATTTTAGCCTTTCCTTCTTCAGGAGCACTTGGTTCTGCCGCGGTGAATTTTAGGCTTTTTGTGTATTCAAGTTCTGTTCCGTTCGCTATAAGTGGCTCATTGTCAAGACCTTTAATGTAACAGTATCGGTCAGAACCTAAAACCCAGTTGGCGTCAGCTGCGCAGGCATCCTTATCGGCCTGGCTCATTGTAGAGAAGTTCCAACTCTGTTGGGCGTTTGCGTTTGATGCGAACAGAGTCATAAGGCCTGCGAGCATTATATATAATAAGGTATTGATTGTTTTCATGATTCAGATGCTTTTACTTAACAATGGTTTTCTTTCCGTTTACGATGTAAATGCCTTGGGGCAGTCCTTCGGTAGAAGTGCCGACATATTGTCCGCTGATTGTGTACACACGCTTAACGGTTGATTGGTCGTCCGTTTCGATTTCGGTTATTCCTGTTGACGTTTCGCTGTAGGTTAAGGCAATGCTTACGAGCGACATGTCATCAGTTTGCGTGCTTCCGTCTTCAAATTTCATGGTGACTTGATCACCGTTGAATGTTAATTCTGTTATAAAACCGTCGATTGCTTCGCCGTTAACTGTCACGGTATGTTCCGTGTCCGCCATAGCGACGCCTCCTGATAGCCCAAGCATCAGGAAAGCGCATAGTGCTTTTCTTTTCATAGTTTGTTTGTTTTAATAAATAGTTTTTAATAAATTGTCGCACAAATATAGGTGTTTTTGCCATATATTCAATGACTGTATATTTAAAATGTACTTAATTTAAGAATATTTAATTATAAATGTTAAGTGCGTTAAGTATGAAATTATATGCTGGCAATAGTCTATGTGTGGTGTAAGGACTGCTTTAACAATGTGTAAACACGTCCTATACAGAGCGTTAGGATGGTTCTTACGGCCGGATTGGGTGGTTGGCTGACCGTAAAGTTTTAATGTGATAAGTGTGACGCCTTAACGCCTATTGGCATACAAAATTAAGTGAAAAAGTTAAAAATGTTTCCGTCTGAAAGCGATTTTCTTATTTTATTTGTTATCTTTGTAGCACGATTATCTTAACTTAGACATTAACTAACATTAGCAGTAATATGGAAAACAATGCAGAATTGATTGCTTTGTGTGAAGCCAAGGCAAAGCAGTGGCTCACACCGGTCTTCGATGCTGATACACAGGCGTCGGTAAAGGCTATGCTTGAAAATGACGACAAAACGGACTTGATTGAAAGTTTCTACAAGAATCTTGAATTCGGAACAGGTGGCTTGCGTGGTATAATGGGTGCAGGTAGCAACCGCATGAATATCTATACTGTAGGTATGGCCACACAAGGTTTTGCCAATTACTTGAAGAAAAATTTTGCTGACCGCGAGCAAATCTCTGTGGTGGTTTGCCATGACTGCCGCAATAACAGCAGGCTTTTTGCCGAGACAGTTGCAAACATATTCTCGGCCAATGGTATCAAGGTGTATCTGTTCGACGATATGCGTCCAACTCCGGAATGTTCTTTCGCTATACGTCATCTTGGCTGCCAGAGCGGTGTAAATATCACAGCCAGTCACAATCCGAGGGAATATAATGGTTACAAGGCTTATTGGGAAGATGGTGCTCAGGTTTTGGCTCCACATGATACCGGAATAATTGACGAAGTAAACAAGGTAAAGGTAGAGGATGTTAAGTTCGACGGCAACAAGGATCTAATCCAGATTATCGGTGAAGAAATAGACAAGATATATCTTGACCTTATACATGGAATATCAATAGATCCTGAGGTCATCAAGCGTCAAAAAGACCTTAAGATAGTATATACTCCGCTTCATGGAACGGGTATGATGCTTATTCCACGTTCGCTTAAACTTTGGGGATTCGAGAATGTACATTGTGTAAAAGAGCAAATGGTGAAAAGTGGCGATTTCCCAACGGTGGTTAGTCCGAACCCTGAGAATGGCGAGGCATTGACTCTTGCGTTGCGTGACGCCAAGGAATTGGATGCCGATATTGTTATGGCGAGCGATCCTGATGCCGACCGTGTGGGTATGGCATGTAAGAATGATAAGGGAGAATGGATACTCATCAACGGAAACCAGACATGCCTGCTTTTCTTGTATTATATAATTAGCAACCGCAAGGCCAAGGGCTTGTTGAAACCGACTGATTTTATAGTAAAAACTATCGTCACCACGGAAGTTATCAAGAAGATAGCTGACAAACAGCAAATCGAGATGCGCGATTGCTATACAGGCTTTAAATGGATAGCCCGTGAGATTGCTCTTTCTGAAGGAAAGCAGCAGTATATCGGTGGAGGTGAGGAAAGCTATGGCTTCTTGGCTGAGGATTTTGTACGTGACAAGGATGCCGTTTCTGCATGTTCGCTGTTGGCGGAGATTTGCGCGTGGGCGAAAGATCAGGGCAAGACGCTCTATGAGGTACTTATGGATATTTACCTTGAGTATGGTTTCTCAAAAGAGTTCACAGTAAATGTTGTTAAGCCTGGAAAGACAGGTGCTGATGAAATTAAGCAGATGATGACGGACTTCCGTAATAATCCTCCTAAGGAGCTCGGAGGCAGCAAGGTCGTTTTATGGAAAGATTACCAGTCGCTTGAGCAGCGTGACGATTCAGGCAATGTCACAAAAATAGACATGCCTACGACGAGCAATGTGTTACAGTGGTTCTGCGACGACGAGACAAAGATAAGCGTGCGCCCCTCAGGAACTGAGCCTAAGATTAAGTTCTATATTGAGGTAAAAGGCACAATGAAATGTTCTGGTTGCTATGAGCGTTGTACAAATGAGGCCGTAGCCAAGATTGAGGCTATAAAGAAATCGCTGAATTTGGAATAACCATCACATAATATATAATTAGAGGACGCATCTTAAAATGAGGATACGTCCTCTTTTTGTATTAAGGTTGTGTTGCTCTTATTTTTTGCGTATATTTGCAGTATATTTTTCAAAGTATATAGCTATGAGACTTATAGCCGACAGTGGAAGTACAAAGACCGATTGGTGTGTTGTTGATGATGGCATGGAAATTTGCCGTGTGACCGGACAGGGAATAAACCCATTCCAGCAAGATGAAGAAACGATAAGAGATATAATACATAATGATGTGGTGCGCCGATTGAAAGATGTATATTTGATAGATGAAATATGTTTTTACGGTGCGGGATGTCGTGACAGGATGATATGTGTGTTGGAAAAGCTGTTGAGCAATGCCTTCGACAAGGCTGATAGGATAGAAGTTTGTTCTGATATGCTTGGTGCAGCACGTGCGTTGTTCGGAGAGAGTGAAGGCATTGCATGTATTCTTGGAACCGGGTCTAACTCATGTCTGTATGACGGAAAACGGATTACAGCCAATGTGCCGCCGCTTGGGTATATTCTTGGTGATGAGGGAAGTGGGGCAGTACTTGGTCGGTTATTCGTGAATGCGTTGTTTAAAGGGCTGTTGCCTGATGAAATCCGTTATAGGTTTCAGGAAGAAACGGGATATGACCAAGCTTATATAATAAATAAGGTGTATAGAGAGCCTATGGCTAACCGTTTTCTTGCCGGTCTTTCGGTTTTTATTCATAAACATTTGGATAATAAGGAAATGAAAGATCTTGTAATAAGGAATTTTAAAAACTTCTTCAAGCATAATGTTATGATGTATAGAAGGCAAGACTTACCTGTAAGTGCAGTTGGAAGTATTGCTTTTTATTATAAGGAGGAACTTGAGGAAGCGGCGATGTCCTTGGGCTATAAGTTGGTTAACGTGATGAAGAGCCCTATGGATGGTCTTATTAAGTTCTAAATTGAAAGTTATAATGTTATAAGCTTATATCAATATTGGTCAAATTTAATGTTTATTGACTTCCCATCTGAAAGAGTGCCGACATGTTGGGATTGTATATGTCGTCAGTATAACGAAGCATGAAGCTATAATATTTGTGGAATTTAAATTGCACGTTTATACTGCAAGTGTGTAATTTTATTTCTCGTTAAATACAGATGTTGGCATTTAGTTTAGATAAAGCCTTTGCCGACTTGATAAATATGATTTTTGTCAAAAGAAAAATACATATTATTGTTTAATCTTTGCAAAATAAATTGTAACTTTGCACACGTTTAGTAGTGCTACGTTTTATTAAATAAAATATATATGTATTTTATCTTGTTAATTACCGTTTTGATAACGGCTGTTTTCTTGGTAGTGGCTGCTTTTGTCATCGCTAAGTTAATGGGTCCGCGTACTTATAACAAGGTGAAGGGAGAGCCTTTTGAGTGTGGTATTCCCACGCATGGTTCTTCTTGGCTGCCTGTACACGTGGGCTATTATCTTTTCGCCATCCTGTTCCTCGTGTTCGACGTGGAGACGGTGTTCCTCTATCCGTGGGCTGTCGTCGTTAAGGAGTTCGGCGTAATGGCAATGGTCAGCATTGGATTCTTTTTGTTAGTCTTAGTATTTGGCCTTGCATATGCTTGGCGGAAAGGAGCATTGGAATGGAAGTAAGAAAACCCGTTATCAAGAGTATTCCTTACTCAGAGTTTAAGGATAATGAGTCTCTCGAGAAAATCGTTGATGAGCTTCACGAGGGGGGTGTTAATGTAGTTGTCGGCTCACTTGACAGTATGATAAACTGGGGCCGTAGCAATTCGTTGTGGTCGCTTACGTTTGCAACAAGTTGTTGCGGTATCGAGTTCATGGCCGTAGGTTGTGCCCGTTATGATTTCGCCCGTTTCGGTTTCGAGGTGACACGTAACTCTCCACGTCAGGCAGACCTTATTATGTGTGCCGGTACCATCACGCATAAGATGGCGCCAGCCTTTAAGCGTCTTTATGACCAGATGGCGGAGCCGAAGTATGTGGTAGCCGTAGGTGGTTGTGCTATTTCTGGCGGCCCGTTTAAGAGTAGTTATCATGTGGTACGGGGCATAGGTGAGATTGTTCCTGTCGATGTGTACATTCCGGGATGCCCTCCAAGACCTGAGGCTATATTATACGGCATGATGCAACTACAGAGAAAAGTCAAGGTTGAAAAGTTCTTCGGCGGAGTGAATCACAAAGAGAAAAAGCCTATCATCATCAACGGTAACGATGTTGATGATGAAAAGTTGAAAGAAGCTTCGGCTGCGCTCAATTTGGTGAACACGTCGTCGGCATCTAATATTTAATAAAGGAAGCGATGAAATTAGAAAACAAAATATTCGAATTGAAGGATTTTGCCTCTGAAATGGCAAAACTCAAGAATGAGAAGCATTTTGACTTCCTCGTAACTATAGTAGGTGAAGATTTTGGAGAGGAAGGACTCGGTGCCGTATACATCCTCGAAAATACCGAGACACACGAACGCACAAGTGTCAAGGCTGTGAATGCCGACCGTGACAATGCTTACATTCCAACAGTAAGCAACTTGTGGAAAGGTGCTGAATTCCTTGAGCGTGAAGTGTATGATTTTTATGGTATAAAGTTCCTTGGCAACAAGGATATGCGTCGTCTGTACTTGCGTAACGACTTCAATGGGTATCCTATGAGGAAAGATTACGACATGCGTCCGGAGAACAACCAATATACGCTTGATGGCGATACGGAGTTGGATTATACATTAGAGTATAATCTTGATGAGGATGGCAACCTTAAAGCTACGAAGCACAAGCTTTTTACCGATGATGATTATGTTATAAACATCGGTCCTCAGCACCCTGCGACACATGGTGTGCTTCGCCTTCAGACGGTTCTCGACGGAGAATATGTTAGAAAGGTATACCCGCATTGCGGTTATATTCATCGTGGCATTGAAAAAATGTGCGAAAGCTATACTTATCCTCAGACTTTGGCACTGACGGATCGTCTTGATTACCTTTCGGCCATGATGAACCGCCATGCCCTTGTTTCCGTAATAGAGGAGGGTATGGGTATAGAATTGTCTGACCGTATTAAGTACATCCGTACAATTATGGATGAACTTCAGCGTCTTGATTCACACTTGTTGTATTTTGGATGTTGCGCACAGGACCTTGGTGCGTTGACTGCATTTATTTACGGTATGCGTGACCGTGAGCAAGTTCTCAACGTAATGGAGGAAACAACAGGAGGACGCCTTATCCAGAACTATTATAGAATAGGTGGATGTCAGGCTGATATAGACCCGAATTTGGTTTCTAACGTAAAGAAACTGTGTGAATATATCAAGCCAATGTTCAAGGAATATGATGATGTGTTCACAGGCAACGTAATCCTGCAAAACCGTTTCAAGAATGTAGGTGTGCTTTCAATGGAAGATGCTATTTCCTACGGTTGTACAGGTGGTACCGGACGTGCTTCAGGATGGCACAATGATGTCAGAAAGAACCATCCTTACGATTTGTATGGTCAAGTTGATTTTGATGAAATCACATATACGCACGGAGATTGCTTTGACCGCTATATGGTCCGTCTTGGTGAAATGCGCCAAAGCGTCCGAATCCTTGAGCAGTTGATTGACAATATTCCTGCCGGAGAGTTCTATATCAAGCAGAAGCCTATCATTAAAGTGCCTGAAGGCTCTTGGTATACAAGCTGTGAGGGTAGTCGTGGTGAAATTGGTGTTTATCTGCGCAGCGATGGAGGGAAGAATCCTTGTAGGTTGAAATTCCGTCCGATGGGTTTGCCTCTTGTATCGGCCATGGATACGATTTGCCGTGGCGAGAAGATTGCCGACCTTATCTCAATCGGTGCGACGCTCGACTATGTGATTCCTGATATAGACAGGTAATTCAGGGTTTTGCTTTGATTTTATAAACTTAAACTTTAAACAAAGTGTTTGATTTTAGTATAGTAACAACATGGTTTGACAGCCTGCTCAGGGATACCCTGGGACTTGGCAATTTCTTGTCAATCCTTATTGAGTGCGTTATTGTCGGCCTTCTTATATTGGTGGCTTATGCCATGCTGGCAATCGTGCTTATATATATGGAACGTAAGGTCTGCGCTTTCTTCCAATGCCGTCTTGGCCCGATGCGTGTCGGAAAGTGGGGTATATTCCAGGTTTTCGCTGACGTGCTGAAGATGCTTATTAAGGAAATCTTCCTTGTTGATAAGGCAGACAAACTGCTTTATATCATTGCACCTTTCCTTGTGATAATAGGCAGTGTAGGAGCTTTTGCTTTCATGCCGTGGAACAAGGGGGCTGAAATCCTTGATTTCAATGTTGGAGTATTCCTTCTAACTGCGATTTCAAGTATCGGCGTTGTCGGTATCTTCCTTGCTGGATGGGGCTCTAACAATAAGTATTCGGTCGTATCTGCAATGCGTGGTGCCGTACAGATGATTTCATACGAAATGTCGCTTTGCCTTTGTCTTATTACAGCTGTGGCATTGACTGGCACAATGAGTCTTTCAGGTATTGTTGAATCACAGAACGACGGATGGTTGATTTTCAAAGGACATATCCCGGCAATCATCGCATTCTTGGTATTCCTTATTGCCGGTAATGCAGAAGCAAACCGTGGCCCGTTCGACTTAGCTGAGGCTGAGAGTGAGCTTACTGCGGGTTATCATACCGAATATTCAGGTATGGGTTTCGGATTTTTCTATCTTGCTGAGTATCTCAATCTGTTTATCATTGCCGGTGTAGCGGCGACTGTGTTCCTTGGCGGTTGGATGCCGCTGCACATCGTGGGACTCGATGGTTTTAATACAGTCATGGATTATATTCCTGGCATTGTGTGGTTCTTGGCTAAGACATTCTTCCTGATCTGGATATTGCTTTGGATTAAGTGGACATATCCACGCTTGCGTATCGACCAGATACTTAAGCTTGAGTGGAAGTATCTCATGCCGTTAAGTTTGCTTAACTTAGTCATAATGACCATTGTTGTAGCTTTAGGTTGGCATTTCTAAGGAGTAACTGTGTTTAAGGATTGAATTCATTTAATAATGGAAGAAAATAACAAATCATATTTCGGCGGAATAAAAGACGGTGTGAAGTCTTTGTTGACCGGACTTGGCGTTACCTTTCGTGAATATCTCACGAAGAAAATTACCGAGCAGTATCCGGAAAACAGAAAGACTACGTTACACGTGGCTGCGCGCCATCGTGGCAGACTGATAATGCCGCAAGACGCTGAAGGTAATAACAAGTGTATCGCATGTAAATTATGCGAGATGGCTTGTCCTAATGGGACAATAAGGATTGTACAGAAGATGGTCGAGACCGAGGACGGTAAGAAAAAACGTGTTCTTGAAGACTACGTTTACGATCTTGGAGAGTGTATGTTCTGCGAGCTTTGCGTAAACGCGTGTCCTCATGGCGCTATTAAGTTTGTCAATGATTTCGAGAACTCTACATTCAGCCGCGACTCTCTTGTATTGCATCTTAACAAAGAAAAGTTCGAACCTGCACTCCCTAATATAACAGACGGAGGTGCTCCATTCGAAATAGGTACATTCAATACGAAAATTAAGTAAGAGGAGAACGTGAATATGGCTAATATGGTAATGTTTATTATTCTCGCTGCCGTAATACTAGGTTCAGCTTTAGTATGTATAACGACAAAGCGGATTATGAGAGCGGCCACTTTCTTGCTGTTCGTTCTCTTAGGTGTGGCTGGATTGTACTTCTTGCTTGACTATACGTTCTTGGGTGCAGCTCAAATTAGCGTATATGCAGGAGGTATAACCATGATTTACATTTTTGCTATACAACTTGTAAGCAAGCGTACCCTTCAGGGAATGGTTGAGCGCCTTAAGGGAAGTCGTGTGGCTTTTGGAGCTTTGATGACCTTGGTTGGACTGGTTACGGTTGTAGCGGTGTTTTTCAAGAACAAGTTTATAGATATGTCGATGCAGATGACTGACGCAGAAGTTCCGATGAACGTAATAGGCAAGACTCTTATGGGATCGGAAAAATACCAGTATGTGTTGCCGTTCGAGTTTATCTCTGTGTTCCTGCTCGCATGTATCATAGGTGGAATTGTAATATCGAGAAAGGAGTAATATAGTATGGTACCGGTAGAATGTTTCTTCGTGCTTTCAGCACTGTTGTTTTTTATTGGCGTATTCGGGTTCATTACGAGACGCAACCTGATTGCCATGCTTATTTCCGTAGAGTTGATACTCAACTCGGTCGATATTAACTTCGCGGCTTTCAACCGTCTGTTGTTCCCCGGACAGTTCGAGGGATTCTTTTTCACCCTGTTCAGTATTGGTGTGAGTGCAGCCGAGACAGCCGTGGCAATAGCTATTATTATTAATGTTTACCGTAATTTCCACAGTGACCAGGTGAACTGTATTGAAAACATGAAAAATTAATTGAGTTATGGATTATAGTTATGTATTTCTGATACTCTTGTTGCCTGCTCTCACGTTTGTGCTGTTGGGATTGGCCGGAATGAAGATGTCGCATAAGACGGCAGGTCTTATCGGCACATGTTCATTGGCCATTATAACAGTGCTGTGTTACTATACGGCATTTGAGTATTTCCTTGTGCAAGGAAGAGACGCGGCTACGGGACTTTATCCGACAGTTACCGTGTTTGATGTCACTTGGCTTAAGTTTTCTGAACTTCTTACTTTTAACATCGGTTTCCGTATAACTCCGATTTCGGCCATGATGCTTATCGTCATTTCCACGGTAAGTTTTATGGTTCACATTTATTCGTTCGGATATATGCACGGTGAAAAAGGCTTCCAGCGTTATTACGCTTTCCTTAGCCTCTTTACGATGTCAATGCTTGGATTGGTTGTCGCTACCAACATCTTCCAGATGTACTTGTTCTGGGAGCTCGTGGGTGTAAGCTCATATTTGCTTATCGGTTTCTATTATCCGTTGCATGCGGCTGTGGCAGCTTCAAAGAAGGCATTTATCGTTACACGATTTGCCGATTTGTTCTTCCTTATAGGTATTCTGTTCTACAGTTTCTATGTTGGAACGTTCAATTACGATTTGACAGCAATGGCTCCTGCGCAGGCGGGTGCACTCCAGCAGGCAAGTTGGATTATGCCTACGGCACTCTTCCTGATGTTCATCGGTGGTGCCGGTAAAAGTGCGATGTTCCCGTTGCATATTTGGTTGCCGGATGCAATGGAAGGTCCGACTCCTGTCAGTGCACTTATCCATGCGGCTACGATGGTTGTTGCGGGCGTTTACCTTGTGGCAAGCCTCTTCCCGCTGTTCATTGAATTTGCTCCCCAGGCTTTGCATTGGGTTGCTTATATTGCCGCTTTCACGGCATTCTATGCTGCTGCTGTTGCATGTTGCCAGAGCGACATCAAGCGTGTACTTGCTTTCTCTACCATTTCACAGATCGGTTTCATGCTCGTTGCGCTTGGCGTTTGCATGCCCGACCCCGAACTTGGCAAGGTTGCAATGACAGAGGAGTATGCTGACGTTAACGGCCTTGGCTATATGGCCGGAATGTACCACTTGTTCACACACGCTATGTTCAAGGCTTGCTTGTTCCTTGGCGCTGGTTGTATCATTCACGCGGTACATTCTAATGAAAAAATGTACATGGGTGGTTTGCGCAAGTATATGCCCGTTACCCATTGGACATTCCTTATCTCATGTCTAGCCATTGCAGGTATTCCGTTCTTCTCGGGCTTCTGCTCAAAGGATGAAATCCTTGTGGCTTGCTACAATTTCTCTCCCGTGATGGGCGTAATAATGAGTGGAATCGCTGCCATGACAGCGTTCTATATGTTCCGTCTGTATTACTCTATCTTCTGGGGCAAGAGCTATTACGAGACTCACAAGGCCGAAGGCGCGCACCAGCCTCACGAGGCTCCGGCAACGATGACCATACCACTTATTGTTCTTTCGGCAATTACCATGCTTGTCGGTATATTCGGAACGTTGCATGTATTCGAGTTCGGTGAGTTCGTATCAGCCAATGGTATAGGTTTCGGTACCCATACTAACTGGGCTGTGGCAGCGTCGAGCACGATATTGGCATTGTGTGGTATCGCCCTTGCGACATATATGTACAAAGGCGAGGAAACACCTGTTGCAGATATGTTGGCAAAGAAATTCCCGCGCCTGCATGAGGCCGCATACCGCCGCTTCTATCTTGATGAAGTGTGGATGTTTGTTACCCATAAGATTATCTTCCGTTGCGTGAGCCGTCCTTTGGCATGGTTCGACCGTCATGTTGTTGACGGAGCCATGAACTTCATGGCTTGGGGAGCTAACGAGGCAGGAGAGAGCATTCGCGGATGGCAGAGTGGCGACGTTCGCCAATATGCCGTGTGGTTCCTCACTGGAGCTGTTGCATTAGTCCTGATATGTATTTGTCTATAAAAGAAAACCGGTAAAATGAGTATATTAAGTTTATTCGTATTGATACCCGCGCTGATGTTGCTTGGCCTGTGGCTGGCACGCAATCTTAACCAAGTGCGCGGTGTAATGGTGACCGGAGCGTCTTGTTTGTTGCTCTTGTCAATTTGGTTGACTGTTACATTCATACAGATGCGTGCGGGAGGCAACACAGACGAGATGTTGTTTACATACAGCATACCTTGGTTCGAGCCTTTGAATATTGCCTATTCTGTAGGTGTTGACGGTATCTCTGTCGTAATGTTGCTGTTGTCGAGCATTATCGTGTTTACCGGTACGTTCGCTTCATGGCAGTTGAAGCCGCTTACAAAGGAGTATTTCCTTTGGTTCACGCTGCTTAGCACAGGTGTGTACGGTTTCTTCATCACTACCGACATGTTCACGATGTTCATGTTCTATGAGGTTGCGCTCATACCGATGTATCTTCTTATTGGTGTTTGGGGCAGCGGTCATAAGGAGTATTCGGCAATGAAGCTTACCCTTATGCTTATGGGAGGTTCGGCCCTGCTTATTCTCGGAATCCTCGGAATATATTTCGGCAGTGGCGCTACTACAATGAACGTGCTTGAGATTGCGCGTATGCATAATATCCCGGTGGACATGCAAAAGGTGTTCTTCCCGTTTGTTTTCATAGGATTCGGAGTTCTCGGGGCACTGTTCCCGTTCCATACATGGAGTCCTGACGGTCACGCTTCAGCCCCCACTGCGGTGTCAATGCTTCACGCCGGCGTGCTGATGAAGCTTGGAGGCTATGGCTGTTTCCGCATCGCAATGTTCCTCCTGCCCGAGGCTGCCCATGAGTTGGCATGGATATTCCTTATCCTCACTACCATCTCAGTTGTGTACGGAGCGTTGTCTGCATGTGTGCAGACCGACTTGAAGTACATCAACGCGTATTCTTCAGTGTCGCACTGCGGTTTGGTGCTCTTCGCTCTGCTGATGATGACAAAGACGGCATGCACGGGAGCAATCCTCCAGATGCTTTCACACGGATTGATGACGGCCTTGTTCTTCGCACTTATCGGTATGATTTACGGTCGTACACATACCCGTGATGTACGCCAGCTTGGCGGCTTGATGAAGATTATGCCGTTCCTTAGTGTCGGCTATGTCGTTGCCGGTCTTGCCAATCTTGGTTTGCCGGGCTTCTCGGGCTTCGTTGCCGAGATGACGATATTCGTAGGTTCGTTCATGAACAACGACGTATTCCACCGCACCGCTACGATAATAGCCTGCACGAGTATAGTCGTTACGGCTGTGTACATTCTTCGTGTAGTGGGCAAGATTCTTTATGGTAAGGTGGCCGATCCGCATTACGAGACTCTCACCGACGCTACATGGGACGAGCGCGTGGCTGTATGCTGCCTGATATTCTGTGTGGCAGGCCTCGGTATCGCCCCGCTTTGGGCGAGCGACGTTATCGACAACGCGCTTGTGCCGATACTCGACCATATTAATAACGTTTCAGCTATAGCGGCAATTTGATGAAAGCAGACAAGTGACAAGTAAACAAGCAGACGAGGAGAAATGCCTGCTTGACGGCCGAAATGCTACAAGTGAAATCTCCTTGTTTGCCCGTCTCTCGTCAACTTGTCAACTTAAAAAACAAGAACAATGAATTACAGTCAATTTTTAAACATGATACCGGAAGCCACGTTGATGGCTATCCTAATTATCGTCTTCATTGCCGACTTCGCGTCGAGCCGCAGCCAGGAGCGCAGGTGGTTCAATCCGCTGGTGTGCCTGCTCTTGCTTGTGCAGACGGTAGTGTCTGCTGTGCCTCAGGAGCCTACGTCGGCCTTCGGCGGCATGTATGTTACCACAGCGGCCGTCAACGTGATGAAGGCAATACTCGCCGGCGGTACGCTAATCGTGACGATACAGGCACGTAAGTGGCTGAGCCGTCCCGACACGAGCTTCAAGGAGGGCGAGTTCTACATGCTGGTAATATCCACGTTGCTCGGAATGAACATGATGATGAGCGCGGGCCACTTCCTGATGTTCTTCCTCGGCCTTGAGATGGCGTCTGTGCCTATGGCGTGTCTCGTGGCTCTTGACAAATACCGCCACAACTCGGCTGAGGGCGCTGCCAAGTTCATACTTACGGCCATGTTCTCAAGCGGCGTAATGCTGTTCGGCATATCGTTCATATACGGCGCGGCAGGCACCCTTTACTTTGACGACGTTGCCTTGGCGCTTGCGCAGAAACAGCATCTCACGATGAGTGTGATGGGTCTTGTGTTCTTCTTCAGCGGTCTGGGCTTCAAGATAAGCCTCGTGCCGTTCCACTTCTGGACGGCTGATGCCTACCAGGGAGCGCCTACAACGGTTACGGGCTACTTGAGCGTCATCTCCAAGGGAGCCGCTGCGTTTACGCTTATGGCCATTCTCATGAAGGTTTTTGCGCCGCTTACCGAGTATTGGACGTACGTGCTCTACATTCTCGTGGCGCTTACGATAACGGTGGGCAACCTCTTCGCCATACGCCAGAAGGACCTCAAGCGCTTCATGGCGTTCAGCTCCATATCCCAGGCAGGATATATCATGCTTGCGGCGATTGGCGACAGTGCCATGGGCGTGGCCGCCCTGTCGTACTACGTGCTGGTTTACGTAGTGGCTAACATGGCTGTCTTCGCAGTGATAGGAGTTGTTGAGGAGAACAACGGGGGCGTTACCGACATGGACGCTTACGACGGTCTTTATACCACAAACCCGAAGCTCTCGCTGCTGATGACCTTCGCGCTGTTCTCGCTGGCGGGCATACCGCCTTTTGCCGGCATGTTCAGCAAGTTCTTCGTGTTCATGGCGGCTGCCCACGAGGGCTCTCCGCTGACGTACGTAGTGGTGTTCATAGCGTTGGTAAACACTGTGGTGAGCCTTTACTACTACCTGCTGATTGTCAAGGCTATGTACATCAAGAAGTCAGATGCGCCGCTGCCTACGTTTAAGAGTGACGGCAATACAAAACTGGCTCTCGCGCTTTGCACGGCAGGCATACTGCTCTTCGGCGTATGCAGCTGCTTCTACGACTGGATTGCCGCAGCAGCATAGTCATATAGTCACATACATTAAGGCGGACGGGCCCGGGCGTAAGCCCTGCCCGCCCGCCTTAATGTATGCGTGGGTTTGAGCCAGAAAATTGAATGATGTAATCAGTTGAACGCAGTGTGATATGCAGTATTAGGCGATATGGAACAGTTTGCTGTTGTAGCTTTGTTTATAATCCCTTACGTACACTTTTCATTTCTTTTGACTTTACGCTTAAATGAGTAGCGAAAAAACGTAATTCCTGCATAAGAGAGATCTTGTTTCAAGCCCGTTATTGTCAATAACGCCAATATTCAATGGCGGTTCTTCTAACTCCTATTTAATTTTGCACTTGTTGATTGTAAAGCGTTATGATGCAAAGCGTTGATTAACAAGTGATACATCCGTTTGTGGCCTTTTACCATATAAAAGAACGCGAATCGCAAGGTAAAAAGCCGTGTTTTATAAGTAAACAAATGATGATAATTTTCGCTAAATCTCCGTCAGTCTGTCAGCATAGAGGATAACACGCTGTTTATCAAGACGTTTGCTGCTGAAAGATTGAGTAAGTATCTTTCAGTCTCCTTCATCCCTGCAACTGACGGGAAACGGGCTGACAGATGTAAGTACGGCATCTGGCAGTCTGTAAACAGCTGATGGCCAGGCTGTTAAGCGCAAGACTGAAAGATGACAGATATTTACCGAAAATGTCTTTACACGCAAAGCTGTGTCGTCAGCCAAATTCTTTAACCGTCGTCGGCAAGTCACCGGCCTGTCGCATTATTGGTTCATCCGCTGTTTAGTGCATGCGGGAATATACATTCATATCGGCTTTTTCGACGTTCTTATATTGTAATATTTCATACAATCAAATTGCAAATGACCCCCGTTAGCGCCCTTTAGAAGCGCAAAAGACCGCAAAACGCATGATGAAAGGCCGCAGTTTGCATTGCAAACTGCGGCCTTTTGTAAGTATCAGGATGTCAGTATATTATGCGGTTACTTGACAATAAACTTCTTCCCGTCCATGATATAAATGCCCTTTGGTAATTTTTTGAGGTCGCCGTCACTGTTCACCATGCGTCCGTCAACGGTATAAACCGGGCCACGCTTGAGGCTGTCGACATCTGCTGTTGTCACGTCATCGATGCCGGTTGGCGTGCTGTAATTTACAGAGTTGGACTCGGCTGACTCGTCACCGTCAACTGTTGCGGTAACGGTGTATACTCCCTCCGCCGCATTCTCAACAACAAATTCGGTAGCGGTTATACCTGTCTGCACAGGTGTACCGTCTCTGTAGACAGTGTAAGTTATGCCTTCGTCGCCAGCAGCTTTGGCTTTCAGCGGTTCAAGCTGCTGGTCTGCCGTCTTCAGTGTGGCAGAAATCGCCCAGTTCCAGGCGTAGCCGTAGTTTTCTGTAAGCGATCTCCAGTAATCAGGAGTTGCCGATGACGAGATGAGGTCGCTGTAATATGGTGTCACCGTTACTCCTTCATAGCCAAGTAAAGGATGGCCTCCTGAATTATATGTGATGAAATAGCCCACTGACAGGTCTTGCCCTGCAATAACTGGCACGGGTTTGTCAAGACGCACAGTCGTGAACCTTTCGCCGAGAGTTGACGGATCTACGTCCTGCATGTAAATAATATTCTCACCATACATGACATAAACGGACAATGTAAGTGCAACGTTTTCATATAGTCCGAAAGTGATGTGTGACACCTCTTGTCCTACTTTATCGGCTATCTCTGATGCCGGGAATTTCACAGCAACGTAACTTTCGATAACGCTACTGCCGGTCATTGCTATGCCTCTCAGCGTACCTTCGCCTGTGTTGTAGGTCAACACTGGCGCAGAGGACACTGGCTTCCACGTCAGGTTCAGGTTCTTGCCGTCTGGCGTTCCTTTCAGGTCGTAGGGCGCTTCAGTGCGCTGTGCTATGGTGTTGGTGAATCGCATCACGTCGCTCGCCGGCGACTCCCAACCGTTTTCATATACGGTGGTTATGTAATAGTCGAATACGCCGTAGTCGGTCAACGTCGTAGTGTATTCCGTTGCTTCGGTCTCAGTCACTATTTCGCCGTTGCTGTATATTCGATAGCTCTTTGCCACAGGCTTTTCTGCGGATTTCGCCGGAGTTTTTGCCTGCTTCATAAGCGGTTCTACGCCAAAGGTTGCATCGTCAAGATTGACGTTGCGTATCTTTGCCGCAGCAAGTTTCTCTATTCTTTGGCCGTCAAGCTTCGTGCCGTTAAGGCGTACGGCCTGGGCCTTGGCCATGCTTTGGCTCGCATTGTCTGCCACAGCCAGTGCGCTGATGACGATATTCGTGCCGGCAAAGTCAGAGGCAATGGTGCCGAGATTGAGCCATGGACCCGTGCCGCCGGTCAGGTTGACAACGGCTCCGCCATTGACTTCGGGACCACCGTCGAGCAGTATCGCTGACACTCCTGCGGGCAACGTGGCATCATAAGCGAGGTAAATGTCCTTGCCTTCAGGTATTTTTATGGCTTTGTCAGCCTCAAAAGTAAGAGTGTAAATGTATCCGGGCTCGATGTCACCCTTGACAAACGGTTCTTCATAAAGTACTTCTCCGTCTTCTGTTATTACCTTCAGGCTGAACGCATCAAGTTCTTCGCCGATACCGAAAGTCATCGAATAGAGCTTGTAGCCTGCATAGTCGGCAAGTTCTTCGGCGGTAAACCTTGCTCCATACATCATTGCAATTTCTTCGGCGAAGCCTGCGATGTAGGTTGCGGTGCTGTATTTTTTCATTTCATATGCGTTCGAGCTCCATGACATTGAAATGTCTTTGCCAGTCTGTTCGTAGTCAACTATCACGGGAGCGGTGTACTCAGAAGGCAGCGTATATGTCATATTGAAGGATGCGGGCTCTGACTTCTCGCCGCTTTCGCCATTTTCCACAATGGCATAAGTGTATGTTCCGAGGTCTGGCACCTCATCTTTGTATGTGGTTTCCGTCAAGTTTGAAGCTATTATTTCACCGTCACGATAAACGTCATAGCCGGCTATAGTCTGGGGCTCTGCAGCCTCGGGGCTCATTGCCTCGACGTCGGCCGTAAGCATGAAATTGCCTGCAATGTCGCCGCTTGACAGTGTTTTCCAGTAAGGATCGCTCTTTCCAAAGTCGCTTGATGACGGCCCGGAGGTAGAGAATGTGTTGCCTTTGCCTTCAACGGTGACGCCGTTGTCAACGCCTACGGGGTGTCCGCCCGTCGTGTGTTTGTAATAAAGGCCGAAGGCGTATTCGTTGCCCAGTTCCATCTTGTACGGCTCTGCGAGCGTAAACTTGTTCCAGGCGTCGGGGCTGATGGCCTCCACTGCGTCGGCGCTTATTTCCTCGAAATAGTCTATCACGCCGTTTTTCATCACGAAAGCCGTGGCCGTCGTGATTGTTCCGTCATTCTTGATGTAAGAGTTGATGGCTGTTATCTGGTGGTCGGGGAAAGCCGCGAGGTCTGTTGGTGAGAACTGTTGGATGATCCATACCTGCGGATTTGTCGACGAAGTTCCGCCTATTCCGTTTGCCAATTCCTTGTTGCTCCAAGTCATTTCACTGCCACGTTTAAGCGGTGTGGCCCAAGTTAGCGTGCCTGAAAGATGGTCAGCAGTGCCTGAAATGCCAGATACGGACGGCAGACAACTGTATACAGACATTGCGTTTGCAGTAACTTCGGCGGACATCTTTTCGTCGGAAGTATATACAGCGCCTACTTTATATTTATGCGTTCCTTCCGTCTCGCCAGTCAATGTATAGCTTGTGGCGTCGGTCAAAAGTTCGGTATTGACCTTTGTATCGTCACGGTATACGTTGTAACCTGTAGGTGCTGTTGTAGCTTCGTTGTGCAAGAGCGCGGTTATGAGGAAGTCGCCTGGGCAGTCGTTGTGCCATGTTTGGCCGTCGTATGAGTATAGATTACCTTTGCCGATGGTCGGTATGCGATCACAGATAGCCACGAAGCTCATGTTGCGTCCGCACGAAAACTTCACTGCTATCATTACTTCCTTACCCTCCGGGATTGTGTAAGGCTTGTCAAACTTTACGTTACGCCACGAATTCTTTTCAAATTCAGACAAGTCGGCGTTCTGCTCATATACAGCCTTGCCGTCTTCAAAAATAATTACTGAGGCTTTGAATACTTCGCGGTATTCCCAATACCGCACGGCGTCAATTGTCTGTCCTGAATATGGGGCAAGCTCATCCGCCGTAAACTTGCTTGCCGCATAAAACTCAACTGCCCCTTGCGGGTCTTTCAATACACCGTCAAGGCCGTTGTAATCCTCGTCGTCATGCCACTGCAAAACAATCTCGTCTGCAGGTGATTTCCAACTAAGTGTAACGTCTTGGAATGTAACATCGGCCTTTAAAGAGTGAGGTTGTCCGTTCTGAGCATGGATTTTACCCCCCCCCGAAAGTCCGTAAACAACTGACACTAAGGCCATTGCACGTAATAGTAGGCTCTTTCTCATAGGAATGTGTTTGATTTAAGATTAAGCGGCGGTTGATAACGGGCTACATCTTGACTTCCTGTCGGTGTGCTGTCGCCCAACCACGCTCAATGGCGCCGCTTTTCCCATTGAACGCAACAAATGGTCATCTTTGGCAAAGATAGCGATTTGTTTTCAAATGACAATGCGAAAAGAACATTTTTTCTTATTTTATTTACATTAACATTAAATAAAGTGTATTTGTGTAAATGAAAATTGATATTTTGTGCCTTAAGAAAGTATTTTTACTCATTAAGAAAGCGTGTTTTATATCTGTGCGACTATATTACTTTTTAAGAATCAAAATGCCCTGTTTCTGAAGACATGATCTATGTGATATGTTAAATTTTCTAATCCAGATGTATAATTACTAAAATAACGTGCGCACGTACCTTTAGTAGGATCCTTTCGTCATGTTACGACAAGCTGTACCTGTATCCTTATCTTTATTACGGTCATGCGAGAAGCGTGGAGGAGGGGAGAACGAATATGCCCGTGTTTTGCTTTTTTTGCGTGAAAAGCCTTTCGTAATTCGAGGAAAAGCAGTAATTTAGCACGCTGAAAACAACCAAGAACGCCGCAGAGCGCAAGCAAATGGCCTCAGGCGGCGTTTATCGAGAATTTTAACTAACTGATAAATGGACAATAACAACAACACGTTCGACCAGGACAGGATAATCAAGATTAACATCGAGGACGAGATGCGCTCGTCGTACATCGACTACTCAATGTCGGTGATTGTGGCCCGTGCGCTGCCCGACGTGCGTGACGGCTTCAAGCCCGTACATCGCCGCATTCTCTACGGCATGCTGGGCATAGGCAACACGAGCGACAAGCCATACAAGAAATGCGCCCGCGTGGTAGGTGAGGTGCTCGGTAAGTACCACCCTCACGGCGACAGCTCAGTCTACGGAGCGCTGGTGCGTATGGCGCAGGACTGGAACATGCGCTACACGCTCGTTGACGGCCAGGGTAACTTCGGCAGCATTGACGGCGACTCGCCGGCGGCCATGCGATACACCGAGTGCCGCCTGTCGAAGATGGGCGAGCACATCATGGACGACCTCGACAAGGACACCGTCGACATGACCAACAACTTTGATGACTCCCTGCAGGAGCCTACCGTCATGCCGACGAAGATACCCAACCTGCTCGTCAACGGCGGCAACGGAATAGCCGTGGGCATGGCCACCAACATACCTACGCACAACCTCGGCGAGGTGATAGACGGCTGCTGCGCCTACATAGACAATCCCGACATCGACACCGACGGACTGATGCAGTACATCAAGGCGCCCGACTTCCCCACCGGGGCATATATCTACGGCATACAGGGAGTGCGCGACGCCTACGAGACGGGGCGCGGGCGCATAGTAATGCGCGCCAAGGCCGAAATAGAGAGCGGCGAGGCGCACGACAAGATTGTCGTCACCGAGATACCCTACGGTGTCAACAAGGCGCAGCTCATAGAGTATATCGCCGACCTGGTGAAGGAGGGGCGGCTCGACGGAATAAGCAATGTCAACGACGAGTCTGACTACCACGGCATGCGGATAGTAATAGACGTTAAGAAGGACGCCAACGCCAATGTCATACTGAACAAGCTGTTCAAGATGACGGCGCTGCAAAGCTCGTTCTCGGTCAACTGCATCGCCTTGGTGAAGGGACGCCCACGCTTGCTCACGTTGAAGGACTGCGTGCGCTACTTCGTTGACCACAGGCACGACATAACTATACGCCGCACACGCTACGAACTGCGCAAGGCACGAGAGCGCGAGCACATACTTCAGGCCCTCATAACGGCCTGCGACAACATTGACGAGGTAGTGCACATAATACGGGCCTCGAAGACGCCGTCCGACGCACAGCGCAACCTTGAGAGCCGATTCGGCTTCGACGAGGTGCAGTCCAAGGCCATCGTCGACATGCGTCTTAGCCAGCTCACGGGCCTGCGCATGGAGCAGCTCCGCGCAGAGTACGAGGAGATAGAGCGGCGCATTGCCTACCTGCAGTCGATACTCGACGACCCCGAGCTGTGCAAGAAGGTCATGAAGGACGAACTGCAAGCCGTCAAGGAAAAATACGGCGACGAGCGGCGTACGGAAATCAAGTACTCGAGCGAGGAATTCAACCCCGAGGACTTCTATCCAAACGACCCCGTAGTCATAACTATAAGCCATCTCGGATACATCAAGCGTACGCCACTGTCCGAATTCCGCGAGCAAGCCCGCGGCGGAGTGGGCAGCAAGGGGGCGCACAGCCGTGACAACGACTTCACCGAGTACATCTACCCGGCCACCATGCACAACACCATGATGTTCTTCACGCAGAAGGGCCGCTGCTACTGGCTGAAGTGCTACGAGATACCCGAGGGCGCGAAGAACTCGAAAGGGCGCGCCATACAGAATCTGCTTAACATTGAGAGTGACGATAGTATCAAGGCTTTCCTCCGCCTGCGCGGCAGTCTTGACGATGAGGAATTTATCAACAGCCACTACGTAGTCTTCGCCACCAAGCGCGGACTCATCAAGAAAACCAGCCTCGAGGCATACAGCCGTCCGCGCGCCAACGGCGTTATCGCCATCAACGTGCTCGAGGGTGACGAGGTGGTAGGTGTGCGTCTCACCAACGGACGCAACGAACTGCTCATGGCTGACCGTAACGGACGTGCCGTGAGGTTTAACGAGAACACGGTGCGTGCCATGGGACGAGTGTCTACGGGCGTCCGTGGCATGAAGCTCGACGACGGCGACGACGAAGTAGTAGGCATGGTTGTGGTTAACAGACCCGATGTCGAGACTATAATGGTGGTCAGCGAGAACGGCTACGGCAAGCGCAGCCAAGTAGAGGACTACCGTATGACGAACAGGGGCGGTAAGGGCGTCAAGACGCTCAATATAACCGACAAGACCGGACGGCTTGTTGCCATAAAGGTAGTAACCGACGAAAACGATCTCATGATTATTAATAAGAGCGGAATACTCATACGCTTGAAAGTTTCCGACTGCCGTGTCATGGGGCGCGCCACGCAGGGCGTAAGGCTGATAAACCTGACAAAGAAGAACGATGTAATCTCGAGTGTTTGCAAGGTGATGGGTTCTGACCTTGAGGCTGTGGCCGAGGCTGAGAGCCGCAAGGATTGGGAAACTGACGGCGAGGCAACCGTGGATGATACTACGGACTTGTCGACAAATGACAGTGACATGACCGACAACACCGGAGGGTTGACCGAAGAAGAGAATATTTAGGTTTTAATTTAATATACATTGATTATGAAAAAATTAACCATGTTGGCGCTTGCTGCAGTGTTCAGCGCGTCTGCTTTTGCACAGGATGTGTATAAGCAAATTTCTAAGATCAAGGATTATAAGGAGGCTTATAATCTCTTGCAGGCAAATCTCGGCAGCCTGTCGGCCGAAGAGAAGGCAAAGTGTTATAATGCCTTGGTTGATCTGGCCCTGGATAAGGTTGCCAAGGAACAGGGTACGATAACCAGTAACCAGATGGCAGAGCAGTTGAAGACAAAAGTCGAGCCATATGATACCGTCGGTCTGTATGACGCCGTGATGCAGGCATTGGAGAACGGTGTGGCTTGCGACGAGTTTGACATGCAGCCAAATGAGAAAGGAAAGGTTAAGCCAAAGTTCCATAAGTCGAATGGCGACCGCTTGTATCCCATCCGTTTCCATTTGGTTAACGCAGGTATCTATTACCAGACGTCAAATCCAGAGTTGTCATACAAGTACCTCGCAACTTATGTTGAGAGCGCTGATTACCCTCTCTTTAAGGAGCAGGACAAGAGCAAGGACCCATATCTGACGCAGATGGCATATTATGCAGCCCGTGACGCTTATTTCGCAAAGGACTATGCGAAAGCTGAAAAATATGCGGACGTTGCTATGCAGGATACTGCAATGTCAAAAGATGCGCTTCAGTTGAAGCTTGCCATTATGCAGAACCAGCTGAAGACACATGAGGATACTCTCAATTATGTCGCTAAGTTGAAAGATATTTATGCAAAGGACGAGAATAATGACGTGGTGTTCAGTACTATCTGCTCAATGCTTATTTCAATAAGCGACAAAGCAGGCCTTAACGAGATTGTGCAGGCAAAGCTTGCTAAAGACCCCAATAACTTCACGGCATTGGCAATGCAAGGACAGGCATACATGAGTGACAGCAAGTGGGACGACGCTATTTCGTCATTCAACAAGGCCGCCACTGCTCAGCCGGACAACGTTGCGATTTTGGCTTCTGTCGGCAACTGCTATATGTATAAGGCACAGGAGACTGCGGAAAAGGCTTTGGCTAATGGCAAGACATTGACTCCTGACGCAGAAAAAGAGATTGTCGGCATATATGAACAGGCCATTGGTTATCTTGAGAAAGCCAAGGATTTGGATAAGACAATGCAGTTCAAGAGCTTCTGGGCATACTCTCTTTACACTTGCTGTTACAGGGCTTTGGGTCCGGACGATGCGAAGACGAAAGAGGCAGAAGCCTTAACAAAGTAGTAATAATCCATTAACGGTTATAAAGTGGGTGTGCCAAGACAAAATTGGCAGTACGGTTTAGAATTGTTTTTACGGTACATGCTGATGTGACGTGACGGCCGTGTTTTTTATCGTGCTCATGCCATGGTTTTGTCTTGACACTCCCACGGTTATTGTTTGATTTCTAATTTGTCTTTTACAATGCGTTTATTGTTATTGTTTTTAGCAATATTGTCACTTTCTTCCGCGTATGCACAGAAAAAAGAGATAAGTGAGGCACGTTCGAATATTAAGAGCCGCAGCAATCTCAGTCAGGCTGAGGCATCAATGCGTGGCTTGCTTGCGGATTCGGCAAATAGACGCAATGTGAAGATATATTTAACGCTTGCCGAGGCTGTACGTGCACAGTACGAGGAGGCTAACGAAAAGTTGTATTTGAAAGAAGGCTATGATACAGCCGCGTTTTTTGATACGGCCAGACGTATGTTCCTTGCATATGAAAGTCTTGACAGCATAGAGATGTTGCCTGACAGGAAAGGCCGTGTAAAGCTGAAGTATCGTGAGAAAAATGCTGAATATTTAAACAAGTATCGTCGTAATCTTTATAATGGTGGAGTGTATTTTCTTCATAAGAAGGATTATGTCAGGACATTCGCAATGATGGATACTTATATGGATTGCCGCCGGCAGCCTTTGTTCGCTGAGTATTCTGCGGATGAAGATCCGTTATATGTGCCAGCTGCTTTTTGGACGGTGTTTTGTGGATATAAGCTAAATAGTCCGGACAGTACACTCAAATACTCGTCAATAGCATTACAGGAAAAGAAATTCAGGCGCCGCACCTTGGCTTATATGTCGTCTGCTTATTTGTGGCAAGGGGACACATTGAAATACGTTGAGACATTGCGCCGTGGTTTTGATGAGAATAAAAAGTCTAAATTCTTTTTTAAGCGTTTGATGGATTATTATAACGCCGTCAATCAGCTTGATACGGCAATGAGCATAGCTGACGAGGCACTTAAGAGCGACAGTCTGAACGCATTGTTTTTATTCGCGAAAAGTAATATATTGCTCAATATTGGTGATTATGCTGGTTGTATAGCAATAAGTGATACGCTTTTGGCGCGTAATGACACTTTGCCTGATGTTTATCTTAATGCCGGAGTTTCGTATCTGAATCTGGCTTTGGCTCTTGAGAAAGATGTAAAATCAAAGCGCACTGATCGAAAAAAGATACTTGGTTATTACAGGAAAGCATTGCCTTATATGGAAAAATACCGTGAATGTGAGCCTGACGATAAAGAACGATGGGCTCCTTCACTCTATAATATATACCTGAAACTTAATATGGGGCGCAAGTTTGAAGAAATAAGCGATATATTGAGGAAAATGCGAGAGTAAGCTTGGCTCTCTTTATAAAATAATGTTATTTTTTTTGACGGTACTTTTTTTTGAGTTATCTTTGCATAAAGATAGGCGGTATGTAGCTTCATGCCGTTTTGAAGATTAAAAGTATCGGAATTATGTATCTTAAAGTTCGCTTAGCGCTCATGAACTTTCTTGAGTATGCGGTTTGGGGCGCTTATTTGACTTCAATGGGCCGCTATCTCGGAAATATAGGATTGGGCTCAGATATTGGTTGGTTTTATTCAATGCAGGGTATTGTGTCTATTTTCATGCCTGCGTTGATGGGAATAATAGCGGACAGATGGGTTCAGGCACAGCGTTTATTGGGCCTTTGTCATCTTATAGCGGGGCTGTTCATGATTTTTGCTGCATTGTATGGTCTTTCATTTGGTATTGATTCCGATTTCTCCATTCTTTTTATATTGTATTCCTTTTCTGTTGCTTTTTACATGCCAACCTTGGCATTGAGTAATTCGGTTGCATATAACGCATTGACACAGGCGGGGCTTGATACGGTAAAGGATTTTCCTCCGATACGTGTGTTCGGTACAATAGGTTTTATTTGTTCGATGTGGCTTGTTGACCTTATGGGATTTCAAGCCAATCAAAACCAGTTTGTTGTATCCGGAATATTGGGGGTAATATTGTTTTTATACACGTTTACATTACCTTCTTGTCCGGTAGCGGCGTCTGGTGAAAAGAAGAGTGTAGTTGATGCTTTAGGTCTTAAGGCTTTTACGTTGTTCAAGCGTAAGGATATGGCTATATTTTTTATATTCTCTATGTTGCTGGGCGTAAGTCTTCAAATTACCAATGGCTTTGCTAATCCTTTCATAAGTAGTTTTGCTGCTTTGCCTGAGTTTAGTGATACTTTTGGAGTACAGCATGCTAATATTCTTATATCTTTGTCGCAAATAAGTGAGACATGTTGTATTTTATTGATACCTTTCTTTATGAAGCGTTACGGTATTAAGAATGTTATGTTGATAGCTATGTTTGCGTGGGTATTGAGATTTGGCCTTTTCGGACTTGGCAATCCTGGCAGCGGTGTATGGATGTTTATTCTTTCAATGCTTGTTTACGGTGTCGCTTTTGATTTCTTTAATATAAGCGGTTCGTTATATGTTGATAAAAGTACAGACCCTTCAATACGTTCCAGTGCACAAGGTTTGTTTATGCTCATGACAAATGGAATAGGGGCAACAATTGGAACTTTGGGGGCACAGGCCGTTATTAATGCATATACGATGAGTGAGCAGGTCGGTGACGACTTTTATACTGTTGGTGATTGGCAGACGTGTTGGTTTATCTTTGCTGGTTATGCGTTGTTGATAGGTCTTGTATTTGCCGTCGTTTTCAGACCCAAGAAGGAGCATGTCAAGTATTGATGCGGAGGTTTTTTATGACAAAGGAACGACTTTTTTTCAAGGGAGTGTCAGAGATTGTCGGAACAGATGACCTTGGATTGCTTATATTGACGGATGAATCAAAGGAACGGCAGATAACCATTGTGTGTGACAAGGCTATGGCTGTGCAGATAGAATTGCGTGTCAAGAAGTTACCTATTACAAGGATTATGCTCCCGGAAGTGATGAGCAAACTGCTTAGTAGTTATGCTGATTCCGATTTCGAATTGCTTATTGACGATATAATAGATGGGCAGTACCGTACGTTATTATATAACAGGACAACTTTGACGCCTATGTTGATTCGGGCATCAGATGCAGTTCTTTTATCATTAGTGGGAGATATACCGCTGTATATCGAGTCCGGCCTGATGAGGAGGCAGTCCGTAGCTTATCGTGAGAATTCAAGAGGTGTATCGCTTCCGGTCAATACAATAAGCGACGAAATGTTGCAAGCCGCGTTGGACAAAGCTATAGCTGACGAGAATTATGAGCTCGCATCACATCTGCTAGACGAAAAGAAACGAAGAAACAAAAATGGTGAGAAACCAATTAACTAGTAAATTTCTACTATGAAGGAAGTAAGATTTTTTTATGTACCCTCTGCAGCAACCCTGACGGAAATGCCAATGGATGAAGCTCTACATGCTTTGCGTGTACTTAGGCTTAAGAGCGGTGACGAAATGTTCCTTATGGACGGTGAGGGAAACTTCTACCGTGCAGTCGTAACAATCGCCGCGACAAAGCGTTGTATGTATGAGATAAAGGAGGTGTTGCCGCAAGAAAAAGGCTGGAAGGGCAATATACATATAGCGATAGCACCCACAAAGATGATGGACCGCATAGAATGGTTTTGCGAAAAGGCTACAGAAATAGGCATAGATGAGGTAACTTTTCTAAACTGCAAGTTTTCAGAGCGTAAGGTTATGCGTACAGTTCGCCTTGACAAGATTGTTGTAGCGGCGGTTAAGCAAAGCCATAAGCCGTGGAAACCAAGATTGAACGCAATGCTGTCATTCAAGGATTTTGTCATGGCCAAGCGACCGGGCCGTAAGTTTATAGCGCATTGTTACGAGGAGATTGAACGCAAGGATTTCTTCACGGAAGTATATTCCATGTCGTCATCTGCCGCTCCTGAAGATGTGACAGTTCTCATTGGCCCGGAGGGCGATTTCTCTGTTGAAGAGGTAAAGATGGCTATTGATAACGGCTATGAGTCTGTTTCGTTGGGTAACAGTCGCCTGCGTACCGAGACGGCCGCCCTTTCGGCAACGATGATGGCACAGCTGGCGTTACGCAAGTGATGTGTGTACGCATGGCTGAAATTCACGTTAGTAATTTTTCGTGGTGGAGTACCCGCCGGGATTATATGTATTTAAATGAAAAGGAATTATTTTAAGCTGATAGCGGCGAGCATTTTATTTATGCCGCTTTTTGCCTTGTTCACTTCTTGTTCGGGTGACGATTACTTGAACGCAATACCAGGAAACAGCACGGCCTTGGTTTCCATTGACGTGCAGAAGTATGCCGAGAAAGAAGGTAGTGCCTCCGCACAGGCTGTAATAACAAGTTTTTTGGGTGTGGATAATATATCTGATTGCGGAATAGACGTTGCGTCAAGGATATATATGTTTGAGACCGCTGACGGCAATATTGGTTTTGCGGCAAAGGTAAAAAGCAGCGGTGATCTTACGGACTGGTTGTCATTGCAGGTAAAGAAAGGTTTTTGTAGTGAAGTAAAGGACTATGGTGGATATAGCTTTACGGTCTTGAAGGATTCATGGGTTGCAGGCTACTCTTCCGAAGCGTTGGTAGTATTAGGTCCCGTTCTTCCTTCCGCTCAAGCTGTGGTGCGTCGTCAAGTGGCCCAATATCTTGCCCAGAATGAGGACGAGGGTATTCAAGCTTCTCCAATGATGGCTTATCTTGACAGCATACAGGCGCCTGTGGCATTGGTTGTACAGGTCTCCGCTTTGCCCGAGAAATTCGTCGCTCCGTTCATGCTCGGCGCTCCCAAGGACGTTGATGGATCTAAAGTGATGTTGGCTGCAGGACTTTCGTCAGGCGTGAAGGGATGTATTGTGATACGTGGCACGACGTTTTCGCCTGACAAGAGGGTTGATGCGGAATTGAGACGTTCACGTGAAGTGTTCCGCCCGATAGCGGGTGATTACCTGAACAGTATGTCCCCTTCGTCGGCTATTGGTGTTTTTGCCAACGTGGAAGGCGGTCATTTCATCCGTCTGCTGCATTCTGACAAGACATTCCAGGCTTTGCTTGCGGGTATGAACATGGCCGTTGACATGGACAACATAATAAAGAGTGTTGACGGCGACATGGCTATGATAGTCGAAAATACCGGTGGAAGCAATATTGGACTGCTTATGTTGGCAAAACTGGGTAGCACGGCGTTTATGGAAGACATAGATTATTGGAAGCAATCATGTCCTGCCGGTACGAGCATATCTGACTTGGACGACGGCGCGTACCGGTATTCCGGCGGCGATATGGATTTTACGTTCGGCGTAAAGGATAATCAAAGGTTTTACGCAAGCACGTTTCCCGGTGTTGACAGGTTGTCGTCCGTGCAGTCTGGATGGTCGTTGCCGTCGGCTGCCGACAGTCTTGTCATGGGGCGCCGGATGGCTGTAGTGGCCAATGTCAGTGCCCTGTCGGCCATTGTTGGACCTGCCGGCAGTTATCTTAAGGCGCTTGCAGGTGGAGTCCAGACCATTATTTTTATTATGGAGTAGTTGTTATGAAAAGGATAGAATTCAAGGGGGTTTTGCCCGATATCTTCTCTTGTAACGACGGCATAAAGTCTGACGTATGGCGGGGCGACGCCTTGTTTGAGAAAGGACGGCTGTATCTTGTCGAGGCGGATAGCGGTCGCGGCAAAAGTACTTTTTGCAGTTACGTGATGGGATACCGCCGTGACTATACGGGGCAGGTGCTTTTTGACGGACGCGAGGCCCGTGGATTGAAGGTTGAAGAATGGTCTGAGGTACGCCGCAGACATGTTGCGTGCCTGTTTCAGGAGTTGCGCCTGTTTCCCGAGCTGACGGCTTACGAGAACGTTGAGGTTAAGAACCGTTTGACGGGCTGTAAGAACCGTGAGGAGATACTGCGCTGGTTCGACATGTTGAGAATACCCGATAAGGTTGATTCTCCCGTGGGGCGCATGTCGTTCGGACAGCAGCAACGCGTGGCGATGATGCGTGCGCTGGCACAACCTTTCGACTTCATTTTGGCCGATGAGCCTATCAGTCATCTTGACGATGCTAACGCGCGCCTTATGGGAGAGCTACTCACCGACGAGGCGCGACGCCGTGGCGCTGGCGTGATAGTTACGAGTATAGGGCGGCGCATTGACCTTGATTACGATAAAGTGTATTGTTTATGACTTTGGTATGGAAATTGTTGCGCAGGCATGTCAGTGTGCCTCAGCTTGCGGGGTTTGCCTTTGCGAACCTGTTCGGAATGCTCATCGTATTACTCGGTTACCAGCTTTACCGTGATGTGCTGCCTGTATTTACCGCGCAGGACAGCTTCATGAAATCAGGTTATGTAATAATCAACAAGAAAGTTGGCGCTGCCGGTTCGCTGTCGGGGCGCGGCGGAACGTTCACGCAGGCCGAGATTGACGATCTTGCGGCCCGCCGCTTTACGGGACGCGTGGCGGCCTTTACGTCGACGGGCTATCGTGTCGACGCACGTATGGGCATTGACGGCCAGCCGATACTTTCTTCTGAGCTGTTTCTCGAGAGTGTGCCCGACAGTTTTGTCGACGTTCCGCTTGACGACTGGAAGTACTCTCCGGGCAGCAAGGAGGTGCCCGTGATATTGCCGCGGTCGTATATTAATATGTATAACTTCGGCTTCGCGCGTATGCATTCGTTGCCCAAGATAAGCGAGGGGCTTGTCGGAATGATAGACTTCGACATCTTTATAACCGGCAACGGGCGTCACGACGGTTTCCGCGGACGTGTCATAGGGTTTTCTGGAAGGCTCAATACTATACTTGTGCCGCAGTCGTTCATGGACTGGAGCAATGACCGCTACTCTCCTGACGGTGCGCCGGCACCGACGCGGCTCGTAGCCGAACTTAGCAACCCGACAGCCGACAACATTGCCAAGTATCTTTCTTCACGGGGCTACGAGGTTGATCAAGACCGTCTGCAGGCCGAGAAGACGGCTTATTTCCTGCGTCTTGCCGTCACTGTTGTGATGGCCGTAGGCGGGGTGATAAGCCTGCTAAGCTTCTACATACTCATGCTGAGCGTGTATCTTCTGGTGCAGAAGAATAGTTCGAAACTTGAGAATCTTCTACTTATAGGCTATTCGCCTATGCGTGTGGCCATGCCATATGTACTGCTGACCGTGGTGCTCAATGGCGTGGTGCTCGTTCTTGCGCTCTTGGCTGTAGCCTTGGCGCGCGGTGAGTATACAGACGTTATCGCCGCGCTTTATCCGCAGGCCGATTTCGGCGCTATGTGGCCGTCCGTAGTGTTAGGCCTGTGTCTATTCGTTGTGGTGTCGCTGGCTAATTTCGCTGCCATACGCCGCAAGGTAGTGCGCATTTGGTGGCGAAAGGATGTGTAGATGGTTCTCGATGGTACAGCGTACGCCTGGTGACGGGCGTACGCTTTTTCGTATTGACAGATGGCCGCTTTTGTGCGTTATTGCGTTGCATAATGTCAAAATAAAAATTCCACGCTTTTCTCGCAATCTGGAAACGGATTTTGTGGAAATGCTATGTTGACTTAGCAAAACGGCCTTTCTCTTTATAAAGAATTATTTGTTAAATTGAGTACACTATGCTTTCTCATTGAGGGAACATAGCTTTCTCGGTGAAGGAAGATAGTTTTCTCGATGAAAAAGCATAGTGTACTCAACGTAAAACATGCCTTTTCCGAGCGAAAAAGGCCGTTTTTTCATTGCACAAAAGCTATCCTGCGTGCGTAACCATAAGTAGTTCAACGAGTTATGGTTGCACACGCAGGATTGGCGTATTTTGGTCAGTCGGAAGGAAATTTTTGGCCGCGCCCGTTCTACAGCGTTAACGTTTTTCAATGTGTAGGCGTTTTGCCGTGATTCGCACGCAAAGTGCCACTTGCCGTCAGAGCCCCTCGCGTATAAAGTCGAGCGCCTCCTTGATTTCGTCGGGGGTGGCAGTCCGGTCGGTGCGGATGTCGCCCGTGTCGGCCAGCAGGGTGAAGTTGATGTCCGTGCCGGTGTTCTTCTTGTCGTGTCGCATGAGCTCTATTAGTGCGTCGTAGTCCTTGCACGATACGGCCGGCGTGCCGTAATGTTCACGGACGAAAGTTGCCGTTTGCCGCAGCTTGCCCTCCGGGAACCCCGTTTTCACGCAGCTTAGGTACAGCTCACATGTCAGCCCGTACGCTACGGCGTATCCGTGCAGTATCGGGCGGCCGACTGACAGCGCATGCGACTCGAACGCGTGGCCTATTGTATGTCCCAAGTTAAGCGCCTTGCGCAGGCCTTCTTCGTGCGGGTCAAGGCTAACTATGCGCTCTTTTACGGCTATGCTGTCGGCCACGAGCGCGCTCAGGCGCTCAAGATCAGGACTTTCTATGTCGTAGGTCAGCAGTACGGCCCATGCCGGGTCGCCGTTCAGCAGTCCGTGTTTCAGCATTTCGGCGTATCCCGATAGCAGATTTTCGCGGTCGGAAGTCTTGAGGAACGATGTGTCGATGATAACCCGCCGTGCGTTGTTAAACACTCCCACCTCGTTTTTTAGGCCGTTGAAGTTTATGCCCGTCTTGCCGCCCACCGAGGCGTCGACCATCGACAGCAGCGTCGTTGGTATGTTGATGAAGTCGACTCCGCGCTTGAATGTCGAGGCTGCAAAGCCCCCCAGGTCGGTTACCATGCCACCTCCCAAGTTGATTACGCACGAGTGGCGCGTGGCACCGAGCCGTCCCAGTTCAGTCCATACGTGCGTGAGCGACTCTATGTCCTTATGCGCATCGCCTGGGTGTATTGATATCACGTCAGCTCCCTCCAGGCCGCGCGTTCCGGATATGAGCGGCAGGCAGAGGCGTCGTGTAGTGTCGTCGGTTATTATGAAAGTCCTGTCGTGTGGACGGGCAGCCACTGCCGCGGCCACGTCCTCTTTTAGACATTTGGTTATAACAATACCCTGTTCCATATGCAATTTATCTTTCAATGGTTGCAAAAGTAATTATTTTTGTAGATAAAACACGCTAAAGTTTGATTTTTTAATATTTGTATGATTAAACCGTAAGCTTTTTCCTCCGTCAAAAACAATAAAAAACATAAATGAAAAGACTCTTTCTGCTATCGTTGGCACTATTTGCCATCACCTTAGCGTATGCACAAGAACTGAAAATAACCGGCACGCTCGTAGACCGCGACACCCGTGAGGGGGTAATGCTGGCAACCGTACAGCTGCTCAAGGCTGACTCAACGTATATAACCGGTGTGCTCAGCGACGACAACGGGCGCTTTGCCGTCAAGGCTCCGGCGGCCGGACAATATATATTAAAGGTGTCAAGTGTGGGCTATGTCACACTGATGAAGAACGTAAAGGTAAGCGGCAAGAGCACTTTGGCGCTCGGCAACATCGAGTTCGGGGCCGACGCTATCATGCTAAAGGGTGCCACCGTGGTTGGTCAGGCCGCCCGCGTGACGGTCAAGGAGGATACCTTCGTGTACAATGCCTCGGCCTACCGCACGCCTGAAGGCTCCGTCGTTGAGGAGCTGGTCAAGCGTTTGCCTGGCGCTCAGGTAAGCGATGACGGCACGATAACCATCAACGGCAAGGAAGTGAAGAAGATACTTGTCGACGGCAAGGAGTTTATGACGGGCGACACGAAGACCGCCATGAAGAACCTGCCTACGTCAATCATCGAGAAAGTCAAGGCCTACGACGAGAAGAGCGACCTGGCCCGCGTTACCGGCATAGATGACGGCGAGGAGCAGACAGTGCTCGATTTCGGGATAAAAAAGGGCATGAATAAGGGCTTGTTCGGCAATGCAGACGTGTCGGTGGGCACACATAGCCGTTATTCTGAGCGCCTCATGGGGGCAATGTTCAATGATAAGACTCGTGTAATGCTGCTTGGCAACGCAAATAATGTTAATGACCGTGGATTTCCCGGAGGCGGGGGCGGCGGACGTTTTGGTGCCGGACGGCAGGGCTTGAATACCTCCAAAATGGTCGGAGCGAACTTTAATATTGACACGGGAGACAAGTTTAAACTCGACGGAAGTGTCCGATGGAACCACTCTAATAGCGACACGCGTACTGAGCAGTCGTCAGAGAATTTTGTAAGTACCGTCGGTTCGTTCTCCAACAGCCTCAATCAGAGTTACACGCGCTCTGACGGCTGGGACGCCCGGTTACGTCTTGAATGGAAACCGGACACTATGACGAACATAATGTTCCGCCCGACATTCAGCTATACCGAGAGCGACAGCCGTTCGACCGGCGCCAGCGCATCATACAACGAAGACCCTTATCAATATACTGATGACCCTCTTGACGCTGATGCCATAAGTTCTATGGCAGATGACGGCATAATGGTCAACACACGCAACAACACATCCATCAGTTATACCGACAGCAAGTCGGTAGGAGCGATGCTGCAGGTCAACCGCAAGCTGAACAGCAAGGGACGTAACGTAACGGCCCGTGCTGACGTCAGTTACAACGAGAATGACGGACGCAGCCTTAGCACGTCAGCCGTACATCTGTACCAAGTTCTCGACGAAACAGGGCGTGACTCCACCTACCAGACAAACCGTTACAACCTGACTCCTACCAAGTCGCTTAATTACAGCTTGCAGTTCAACTACAGCGAGCCTATTTTCCGCGCCACGTTCCTTCAATTCAGCTATAAGTTCAGTTACAAGTACAACAAGAGCGACCGCTCTACGTTTGATTTCAGTAATCTCGGCGAGGATTTTTTCTCGGGTATTCCGAACGTTTACAGGGGCTGGGACAATTATTTCGAGCGCCTTGACAACCCTTTGGACACATATCTTGACAGTGACCTTAGCCGCTTTTCCGAGTACAAGAATTATATTCACGACATACGGGTAATGCTCCGCTTAATACGTGAGAAGTACAATTTCAACATCGGTGTGTTGGTGCAGCCTCAGCGTACACGTTTCGTTCAGCGTTACCAGGGTGTGAGCACCGACACAGTGAGGAATGTTGTCAATGTTACGCCAACGCTTGATTTCCGGTACAGATTCAGCCAGTTGAGCAACCTGCGCATTAATTATCGTGGTACTACGTCACAGCCCTCGATGTCGGACTTGCTCGATATCGTTGACGACAGCGACCCGCTGAACGTTACTATGGGTAATCCCGGATTGAAACCGTCGTTTACCAATACGTTGCGCATGTTCTACAACAACTACATACAAGAGCACCAGCGGGCCATAATGGTCAACCTTAATTACAGCAACACGCGCAACAGCATAAGCAATATGGTGACATACGACGAACAGACAGGCGGTCGTACCACTCGTCCTGAGAACATCAACGGCAACTGGAACGTGTCGGGAGCATTCATGTTCAATACTGCTCTTGACTCTATAGGCCACTGGACTGTCAATACATTCACTACTGTGAGGTACAATAATTATGTTGGATACCTTGCGCTCGACAGCAACTCTGATTCGCAGAAGAACACCACCAAGACAATGCAAATAGGCGAACAGCTTACGGCGAGCTTCCGCAACAGCTGGCTGGAAGTGTCGCTCGACGGTTCGTTGGACTACACCCACACACGCAATCTGCTGCAAAGCAACAGCAATCTTGACACTTGGCAGTTTTCTTACGGAGGTTACGTGAATGTGTACTTGCCGTGGGGCACGAGCCTTTCTACAGACTTACACCAGAACAGCCGCCGTGGTTATAACGACAATTCGATGAATACCAATGAGCTTATATGGAACTTGCAGGTAAGCCAAAGTTTCCTCAAGGGAAACGCTTTGACTGTTTCGTTGCAGTTTTATGACATTCTGCATGAGCAGAGCAACTTAAGCCGTACAATAAATGCAATGCAGCGTAGCGACACAAGGTATAACAGCATTAACAGCTATGCCATGTTGCATGCAGTGTACAGGCTTAATCTGTTCGGTGGTAAAGGCAGTTCTGCGCGTCCTGGGCGTGGAGACAGAGGCAACAGAGAAGAACGTTCAGGCGGCAGGCCGCATGGTTTCGGACATGGCGGACCCCGCGGAGGAGGCTTCGGAGGACATTAATGGCACTCGTGAAAAAGAACCAAGATTCAGTTTGTAGCGATGCAACATTCTGCAATTGCAAACTGAATCTTGGTTCTTTTTTAGTTTTCCGGTTGTTTATTTGAATTGTACTTCCTGATAGCCTACGAGGCGGTCGGTACGCTCTCCACGTCCACGGTAGTAGACAAGGGCCTGGTATTTATTCTCGGTCTGGTAAAAACTCCCTTCTGACGGAACCGCCTGACTTACTCCGTTGTCGTCTACCATGACATACTGGTATGAGTAATATCCTTGTTTTTGCCTGATTGTAGCGGTATAACATTTGTTTATTTCGTCGTAAGTCATCAGGTATTCTGGCGTAAACTGGTCGTTAGTCCATGCGCCGTTCACGTATATGTCGCCAGCGAAACGCTGTGGAGTCTTCAGCGTGTAGTGAACGTAGACGTATTCGGAAGAAATGTCGTTCTCGATGTTGTCGCTGTTCCTGATGTAGAATGCGCCGTTGGCGTCTTCGTCGTAAAGATAGTTCGGGCGCGGTGTACATACGTACGGGTAAACCTGGTAGTCGTTGCCGTCCCATACGATGCGGTCGATGCCCATTGAAGGATGGTCAACATCCAGGATTTCATATTTATGGTATTCGTTTCCTGCCTGGAATATCAGGTCGCGGTTATGTTCCCATTTCAGTCCGTCAGGCATGATGTATTGCGGGCGTGGGTTAACCTTTGCGTTGTCCCAGCGCCTGTTTTGCATGATGACGGTTTTAATTTGCGACATGGGATCCGTAACATTTATGCCACCATAGTTTACCTGCATCGAAACCTGTTGGTGGGCCTTGTTTATGTCGATGTCGGTATTCGTGGTTACGTCAAGCGCGACTCCCATCGCCGGTTCTATCACCATAAAACATGCTGTAAACATCGGCCGGTCGCCATCGTTCTCGTCATATACGGTCAACTTGTAGTTGCCGCTCATTTTCAACGAGCATTGTTCGTTGGGTATTTGTAGTGAATAATGAGTGTAAAGTGTGTTCGTGTTGATAGACTCAACGATGTCGTCAATGGTGTTGCCGTCCTGGAAGCCCTCGATATAGTCGCTTGAGAACAGCTGGTCGGATACGGTCCAGTCAGCTTCGCAGTGCTCAATTCGGTACACGTAACGGTGATACGTGTGCGTAAGGTCGTCGAAGCTTATGTTTATCCGCTCGTTAGGACCATGGCTGCCGAGCTTGATTATCGGCAGCGAGAGCCATTGCTGGCCTGCGACTACTTGCAGGCTGGCAATGCCACGGTCGTAGATTTCATTACGTTGTGCCGATACGTTTTTAACGAGAATTAGGGATAAAAGAATGAGTAGGGTTTTCTTCATATGTGTTTTTATTCCATAACGGCAGGCATGCGTTTTTATTGTGTATATCCGGTTGCGTTGTCGTGTGGTAAAGCAAACGGTGCCCTGTTTTGCGAAAGGCCGTCAAATGTACTGCAAAATACCGTCTTTTATCGCCTGAAAGGCCATGTTTTGCAATGCGTTTGACGGCCTTTCGCAATGTGTGCTGTAAAGTGCTGTATTTCAATGCGTTGGAGATGTCATTGTGAAAAATACCTGCATTTTACCACCTTTTATTTTGCATTGTCTTCGGTTTGGAGTATCTTTGCAGTTTGAAACGTATAAAGTTTTGATATGAACGCTATTACCATAAACGAGCCCGAACTCAAGGCGGCTGCCGAAAAAGGAAGTGATGAATTCCTGGATGTGTTTTTCAATGCCATATTCACTCGTTACGGCGGTAAAATAGGCGAGCCGATGATGAGCGAACTGAATGCGGACCAAATGACACTGGTGGCATTCAAGGCGATGCATGACGAGGTTATGGACGGCGGATTTGTCCAGCTGATATACAATGGATACGGTCCGTTCTTGTTTTTCAACCCGTTTGTGAAGGTTGTAAGGGAATGGGGGCTTGACGATTTGGCGTCATTAGTTAACAAAGCCGGCCGTCTGTTCCGTAAATATGGGCGTGAAATAGAGCGCGACTGTACTGACGAGGAGTTCATGGCAATGTTCGAGCAGTATCCAGAGTTTGACGAACTTGACGATAAGTTTGTTGAAAATGAGGAGGAATGGGTAGCGAAGATAGCTTATTATGTTGACGAACACATTGACCGCTTTGCGGAAGTAGTGCCTTAAAACTGTGGCCGTTGAACGTAATTTTGTAAGGGTAGGAAGTGGCAAGCTTTTTTATTGCTAAAAGAGAACGATGAACAAACAAGAGGAACAGATAAGAAAGAAAAGTCCGGTAAGCATAAGAAACAAGAAAGCCTCGTTCGAGTATTTCTTTGTCGAGACATATACGGCAGGCATTGTGCTTACGGGTACTGAAATAAAGTCAATCCGTCAGGGTAAGGCCTCATTGGTGGACAGCTATTGCTATATCCACAATGGCGAGATATGGGTAAAGGGAATGAACATTTCGCCGTATTTTTTCGGTTCGTATAACAACCACGAGGCGAAGCGCGACCGTAAACTCCTGTTGACGAAAAAGGAGATACACAAGCTGCAGGAGGCTACTAAACAGGTAGGATTCACCATCGTGCCGACGCTTGTATTCATTGATGCCAAGGGGCGCGCCAAGGTCGACATAGCCTTGGCCAAGGGTAAGAAAGAATACGACAAACGCCAGACCTTGAAGGAAAAGGAAGACCGCCGAGAGATGGACCGGGCGATAAAGCATTATTAATAAAGGTGAAAGGGCGGAAAAGTGAAAAGGTAAAAAGTAACTTATGATGACTTTAAAGACCTTAACTCCCATAACCACATAACCGTAAAACCGCAGAAAATGATAAAGAACTTGATATTCGATTTGGGCGGCGTGATAATGACAATAGACCAAAGCGAGGCTTTGCGCCGCTTTAAGGAGACCGGACTGACTGACGCCGAGACATATCTTGACCCGTATACCCAGTCTGGAATATTCGGTGACGTGGAGGAAGGCAAGATTACCGCGGAGGAATTCCGAGCGGAGTTGAGCCGTATTATAGGCCGCGAGTTGACATTCGACGAGTGTAAGTATTGCTGGTTGGGCTATCGTAAGGAAGTGCCTGCACGTAATCTTGACGTATTGAGGAATTTGCGCGGTAAAGGTTATCGCCTGATACTTCTGTCAAACACAAACCCATTCATGATGAGTTGGGCGTTAAGTAATGATTTCGATGGCGGAAAAGCGTCGTTAAGTGATTATTTTGACGCGCTTTACCTTAGTTTCCGCATTGGCGTTATGAAACCTGACCTAAAATTCTTCCAGGCGGTTATCGACAATGAGGCTATAAATCCTGAGGAGTCGTTATTTGTTGATGACGGACCTCGCAATATCGAGGCGGCTCGCCGGCTCGGTTTCAATACCATGTGCCCTAAGAACGGTGAGGACTGGACGGGTGAATTGTATTCTTTTATTAAAAAGTCGGGCAAGCTTCCGTCGCGTGGTTTATATTAGGAAAATAACATTCGTAAAAGTACTCATTTTGCGATAAAGTTTGTACTTTTGCAAAAGATATTTATAGTAAAGATGGTATTCAAGAAGAAAAGAAGGTGGCATACGGTGCCAGGACAACCGCTTACGGAAATGGATAAGCAGGTGATGTACTGGGAAAACAAGGGAAAACTGGTGCCTACTCGCAATTTAATCAAGACTCCTGAGCAGATAGATGGTATCCGCAAGAGTGGAGTTATAAACACAGGTGTACTGGACGAAGTGGCGGCACGTATACATGCAGGTATGAGTACAGCCGAGATTGACAAGATATGTTACGACTACTGCACTGAACATGGGGCGGTGCCTGCGTGTCTTAATTATGAAGGCTATCCGAAGAGCGTATGTACCAGCATAAATGAAGTGGTGTGTCACGGAATACCAAAGGAAACGGACATCTTACAGGAGGGCGACATAGTAAATGTCGACTTTACAACGATATTGGACGGATATTACGCAGACGCATCGCGTATGTTCATTATAGGAAAGACTACTCCGGAAAAAGAACAGCTTGTACGTGTGGCAAAAGAATGCCTCGAGATTGGTGCCGAAGCGGCAAGACCATACGGATTTGTAGGGGACATAGGCCACGCTATACAGAAACATGCAGAGAAATATCATTACGGCGTCGTGCGTGACTTATGCGGGCACGGGGTAGGTATTGAATTCCACGAGGAGCCAGAAGTATTGCATTTTGGCCATAAAGGGTCTGGCATGCTGCTTGTGCCGGGCATGGTGTTTACTATTGAGCCTATGATTAATATGGGTACGTGGAGAGTCTTTATTGATGCGGATGACCCTTATGGCTGGGAAGTAATAACGGAAGACGAGAAGCCGAGTGCACAGTGGGAACATACTTTCTTGATGACTGAGCATGGGGTAGAGATACTTTCCGCTTAAATTGTGTGTTATGGAAGACGTATATATATTAGGTATTGAGAGCAGTTGCGACGATACATCGGCCGCTGTGTTGCGTAACGGAGTATTGTTGAGCAACGTCACTGCCTCTCAGGAAGTGCACAAGGCTTATGGTGGCGTGGTTCCGGAATTGGCTTCGCGGGCCCACCAGCAGAATGTTGTGCCCGTGGTTGACCAGGCAATAAAGCGTGCGGGAATTGTAAAGGAACAATTGTCGGCTGTCGCTTTTACCCGAGGGCCGGGGCTGATGGGCTCTTTGTTGGTTGGCGTCAGTTTTGCCAAGGGATTTGCACGTTCCCTGAATATTCCGCTCATAGACGTGAATCATTTGCAAGGTCATGTCATGGCACATTTTATAAAGGAAAGTGACGATGACAAATCGGCTCCTCCGTTACCGTTTATTTGTTTGTTAGTGAGTGGTGGAAATTCACAAATCGTGAAGGTTAACGCTTACAATGACATGCAAGTGTTGGGACAGACAATAGACGATGCGGCTGGCGAAGCAATTGATAAGTGCTCAAAAGTTATGGGGTTGGGGTATCCCGGAGGACCTATAATCGACAAATTGGCACGTCTGGGCAATCCACATGCATACAGCTTTTCCGAACCACACATTCCAGGATTGGATTATAGTTTCAGTGGCTTGAAGACCTCTTTCCTGTATAGTTTGCGAGAGTGGGTTAAGGATGATCCGGATTTTGTTGAGCACCATAAGGAAGATCTCGCGGCCAGTCTTGAGTTTACGATTGTCGACATATTGATGAAAAAACTGAAGCTTGCGGTTAAGCAGACAGGTATTAAGCATGTGGCCGTGGCAGGCGGCGTCAGTGCCAATACCGGATTGCGTAATGCTTTTCATGAATATGCGGATAAGTATGGCTGGACAATATATATACCGAAGTTCAGTTATACTACTGACAATGCTGCGATGATAGGTATTACCGGTTACTATAAATATCTTGACAAGGATTTTTGTTCTATAGACAAACCGGCGTTCTCAAAAGTAACATTTCAATAAAATATAAGAATATGGATTTCGAGAATAAAATATTAAGTAAGGAAATCAGCCAGTTTATTTGGGAAAAAGGTAAAACTCTTGGGACGGCGGAGAGTTGTACGGGTGGAAGGATTGCCGAGGCAATAATACTGATGCCAGGAGCGTCAAATTATTTTAAGGGCAGTATCGTTTCTTACACTAATGAAATTAAGGAAAAGATATTGGGTGTTAGCCATGACGTGCTTGAGGAAAAGACAGCCGTATGTGAGGAAGTCGCAATTGCGATGGTCAAGGGTGCTATTAATGCACTTGGTGTGGATTATGCAATATCTGCGACAGGTGTAGCCGGGCCTTCCGGAGGTACAGCCGAGATACCTGTAGGTACAATATGGCTGGCTTGTGGAAGTGCGGACGATATAGTTACATTGAAAATAGAACAGGATAAGGGCCGCGAGTTGAATCTTTCGAACGCAACAACCCAGGCACTTCAGTTATTCCTTGATTATCTGAAAGAAAGGCTGAAGATAGATGACATTCAAGATGATGAGGGGAATGTGAAATTTCCGTTCCAAGGCGTTTGATGCAGATGTTTGTTGTGACGAGAGACGTTATTAATACTAAAAATAATTAAAAGCTGTATTATTGGTGCAAATATTTTGCACTTTCGGAAAAAGTTAGTAATTTTGCACTCTGTTTGGAATAAGTATCAAAAATTAAAACAAAAAAAGTAGATAGCGATGTCTAAAATTTGTCAAATAACGGGTAAGAAAGCCCAGATTGGAAATAACGTTTCACACTCAAAACACCGCACAAAGCGTACTTTTGATGTAAACCTTTTCAGAAAGAAGTTCTATTATGTTGAGGAACAGTGCTGGATAAGCTTGAAGATAAGTGCTGCCGGTCTGCGTCTCATTAATAAGGTGGGCTTGGATGCAGCTCTCAAGCAGGCTGTTTCAAAAGGCTACTGTGATTGGAAAGACATTAAAGTAATAGGAGAATAACCACCATGGCAAAAAAGGCTAAAGGCAATAGGGTTCAGGTAATATTGGAATGCACTGAGATGAAGAACAGCGGCCTTCCTGGTACAAGTCGTTATGTTACGACAAAGAACCGTAAGAATACACCTGAAAGAATGGAGTTAATGAAGTATAATCCTATCCTGAAGAAAATGACTCTTCACAAGGAGATAAAATAATAATTAAAATATAACGTAAAATGGCAAAGAAAACCGTCGCAACCCTCCATGAAGGTTCAAAGGATGGTCGCGCTTATACAAAGGTTATCAAGATGGTAAAGAGCCCTAAGACTGGCGCTTATATCTTTGATGAGCAGATGGTGCCCAACGAGGCTGTTAAGGATTTCTTCAAGAATTAAGATTTCATGATATAATATTAAAAGAAGGTCGCAATGAATTTTGCGACCTTTTTTGTTGTAGATATGAGTTCATTTTACTAATTTTGTGGCAAAATACAGCGATATGGGATTATTTGGAATATTCAATAAGAGTAAGAAGGAGACGCTTGATAAGGGGCTTGAAAAGACAAAGCAAAGTGTTTTTTCGAAAATTGCGAGGGCTGTTGCAGGTAAATCTAAGGTAGACGATGATGTCTTGGATAATCTTGAAGAGGTGCTTATCACTTCGGATGTTGGTGTGGATACGACATTAAAGATTATCAGTAGAATAGAAGAGCGTGTAGCAAGAGATAAATATGTTTCTGTTTCCGAACTTAATTCCATACTTCGTGACGAGATTGCTGCATTGTTGACAGAGAACAATTCTATTGATAATGAGAATTGGGATTTACCGTCAGACCATGCCCCTTATGTAATTCTCGTTGTAGGTGTCAACGGTGTTGGTAAGACTACTACTATTGGTAAACTTGCATATCAGTTTAAGAAGGCTGGTAAGAAAGTTTATCTGGGTGCTGCTGACACTTTTCGTGCTGCCGCTGTAGAACAGCTTTCCATATGGGGAGAACGTGTTGGGGTTCCTGTAGTGAAACAGCAAATGGGTGCCGATCCTGCAAGCGTAGCTTATGATACATTGAGTTCGGCTAAGGCAAACGGTGCCGATGTAGTATTGATTGATACAGCAGGGCGCTTGCATAATAAAATTGGTTTGATGAATGAGTTAAAGAAGATCAAGGATGTAATGAAGAAAGTCATTCCACAAGCGCCAGATGAAGTTTTGCTTGTCCTTGATGGTTCTACCGGACAAAATGCTTTTGAACAGGCAAAACAATTTTCTGCTGTAACACAAATAACAAGTCTTGCAATTACAAAACTTGATGGGACAGCCAAGGGAGGCGTTGTCATAGGCATTTCCGACCAGTTAAAAGTGCCTGTAAAGTATATTGGACTGGGCGAGAAAATGGAAGATTTGCAGTTATTTAACAAGACACAATTCGTAGATTCACTCTTTAATATAGAAAAGTGAAAAAGAACCAGATTGATTTTATAACCTTAGGTTGCTCAAAGAATCTTGTAGACAGTGAACTCTTGATGAAGCAATTTGAGGCTAATGGGTATAAATGTACTCACGACAGCAAGAACCCTAATGGTGAAATTGTTGTTATTAATACTTGCGGATTTATCGGAGATGCCAAAGAGGAAAGCGTGAATACTATCCTTGAATTCGCCGATGCCAAGGAGTGTGGACGTATACGGAAATTATATGTAATGGGATGTCTGTCGCAAAGGTATAAATCTGAGCTGGAGAAGGAAATTCCACAAGTAGATAAATATTACGGGAAATTTGATTTTAAGCAATTGTTGAATGACTTAGGAAAGGCAGAAGTCCCTTCTTGTAATGGTCAAAGACTATTGACGACACCACATCATTATGCTTACATAAAGATAAGTGAAGGATGTGACAGGCATTGTGCATATTGTGCTATACCGTTGATTACAGGCCGTCATGTCAGCAGGCCAAAATCCGAGATTCTTGATGAAGTAAGAATGCTTGTCGCTTCTGGTGTTAAGGAATTTCAAATAATAGCACAAGAACTAACGTATTACGGTATTGATATTGACGGTAAGCAGCATATAGCAGATTTAGTATCAGATATTTCAGATATCCCTGGTGTAAAATGGATACGTCTGCATTATGCTTATCCAACATGTTTCCCTTATGAACTGTTGGCGGTAATGCGCGAGAAACCTAATGTTTGCAAATATTTAGATATCGCATTGCAACATATTTCCGACAATATGCTTTCCGCAATGCGTCGCCATATTACGAAGGCTGAGACATATGCTCTGATAGAGCGTTTGCGAAAGGAAGTGCCGGGTATACATATTCGCACTACATTAATGGTCGGTTTCCCAAATGAAAGTGATGATGATTTTAATGAATTGATGGAATTCACCAAATGGGCCAGATTTGAGCGTATGGGAGCTTTTGCGTATTCTGAAGAAGAAGGGACGTATAGTGCCATTCATTACGAAGATAATATAAGCCAGAGCGTTAAGCAAGCCAGGCTTGATAAGCTTATGGCTTTACAACAGGAAATAAGCACCGAGATTGCTGCTTCTAAGGTAGGAAAAGTTTTTAGGGTAATAATTGACAGGAAAGAAGGTGACTATTATATCGGACGAACAGAGTTCAGCTCTCCGGAAGTTGACCCTGAGGTTCTCATCCCTGCCGATGTGAAACAGTTGCGTACAGGTGCTTTTTATGATGTACGGATTACTGATTCCGAGGAGTTTGATTTGTACGGCATTGTTGTTACCCATTGATGGTATAATTATGAAAGTTTATTTATAATGAATAATAAAAGCTTTATTTCCGAATTATCCCAGCGTTTGGGATACACTCAGGATGACACTCAAAAGATAATTCATACTGTCATCGATTCCATGAACGACGGTTTTCAGCGAGGTGACAGTGTGTCTGTTCCAAAATTCGGAACTTTTGAAGTTAAGAAACGTTTGGAACGTATTGTCGTGAATCCTGGAACAAAACATCGGATGCTTGTTCCCCCAAAACTGGTGTTGGGATTCAAGCCGATAGCTGCGATAAAGGAAAAATTAAAGAATGGAGGTGAGGGATAATGGCTAAGGTTTCTATTGTGGATATGGCGAAAGCCATTGTCTCTAAACACGGATTATCTCAACAAGAAGCAGAAAAGTTTGTGACAGCTCTCTTTGATGTCATAAACGAAGGGTTGTACCGTGATAAAATAGTCAAGGTAAAAGGTCTCGGAACGTTTAAAGTGATAGATGTACGTGAACGTGAAAGCGTTAACGTCAATACCGGTGAGCGTGTCGTTATTGAAAGCCATGGTAAGATAACGTTTACGCCTGACCCAATAATGCGAGATCTTGTAAACAAACCTTTTGCCCAGTTTGAGACTGTTGTTTTAAACGAGGGTGTTGATATAGAGGAAATAAGCAAGGTGAATGTTCCAGATACAGACATAAGTGGCCAGGACGGAGATGTTGAATATGATGATGAACAAGAGGAACAAGACTTAGCTGCGTTACAAAATAATGGTACAGAAAGTAGTGAAGGGCTTATCCAAGATGACGTTTTAGTGGATGAGAATTCTGTGGCTGAACCTGTTGAAGCACCTTCTGACAGCAGTGTTGATGACGTTGTGGACGATAATGAAATTGCGGATGATGGTGACTTATCTGAAGACAGTGCGAGCCAAGATGACGGAAAAACTACGGAAGGTTTACCTGCTGATGATGGGCCAGTATGTTCCGGTGCTGATGACGATGGAACAGTTTGTGACAATTCACGCGAATCAAGCATTTCACCTGATGTAGAACCAGAAAAAGGAGATGATTCAGATAATTTGGTTGAAGAACAATCAGAAATTCAATCCACCGGTTTTATTTCCCGTAATAAGTGGGCGTGTTTTACAGTATTAACCATAGTCATTGCCGCGGCTGCTTTTACTGGCGGTTATTATTGGGGGAGGAGCACTGTTGTTCCTGCTGTAAAATACCGGACGGAGAGGGTCGTGGTAAAATCGGCACAACCGAAGTCGCAGGCAGATACCTTACAGCGTACGGATACTGTTGCTCTTGATGAAACCGTAAACCGTTCTTCCGACACTTTGAAGAAGGCTGAAGTTAAGGGCAAAGAACCGATAGATGAAATTGTACCTAAGGCTACTGCCAAAGGGCAATCCCTGGAATTGAAGAATGCCCAAGCTATGGTCAATACCGGCGCATACAGGATTACGGGTACTGCCCAAACTGTAGAAGTAAAGCGAGGAGAGACTTTGGAAAAGATTTCAAGATTTTATCTTGGTGCCGGCATGGAGTGTTACATTCAAGTGCATAATGGTATTTCGGAGGTTAAAGAGGGTATGCGTCTTAAAATACCGAAACTTGAATTAAAGCGGAAGAAACGCTAATTTGTCGGTTCTTGTTTTCTTGAAAAGGACACAAAATAGGGTCGGGATGATATTGTATAACTGAAGACTAAACTTAATATATTGCCGGCACATGGTGAATATTTATCATGTGCCGGCATTTATTTTATTCTTTTGTAATTGTTACGGGATGTGACAAATCGTCTTTCCATTCTTTCAGAAAATCAAACCATTCCTTATCGCTATGGTATCCGAAAGTCTCGTTGTCGCTGCAGAATGTGATTTTGTAGTGGAGCTCGTCCGTTGTGGTGTTGATTACGTATCCGTAATTGTCCTTGTTGGCGGGTTCTTCGCTTACGATATACTTTTCAGGTATGTATATACCGAGGCCAACGGTTTCACGTTTGTGCCCTACGCTGTCTTTTGCAGATACAGGCCAGTCTGTGCCCCAGCAGCCTCTTAGGCCTTTCTTGTCAGAATATTCGGTTGAGTTTTTGACATTTATAAATCCTGTTGAAAGCATGTAGTCGCCGGCTGGTTTGTTGAATTTTACGTCTACACTGCATTCGCGTCGGCCTGCGTACAGTGTGTAGAGTGTTGTCATGTCGATTGGGGCCATGTCTGGACGTATGGATTGCGGTGTCCAGCCTTTGTCTTTTACTTCAACGATGGTACGTATCGGGCCGCGTGATATTATTCTTTGACTGCGTTTGTCAACGTCTGTTAGCATTGTAGGATTATGGCCGTCCCACCCGCGGAGCGTTCCAAGTCCGAGAGTCGAGCCTACCCAAAGTACGTCGTCGCCATATTGTGCTGCCTTTTGGGCTTTGTCCGGATAAAACTGTGTTTGCTTCAGTTCAAGCTGTTTTTTGTATTTTCCATATATGTCGACAGTCTGGCGATGGTCGAAGTAAATGCGGTAGGCCACCATGTCGTTCTCGAATGCCGCGCCGTGGTGGTGAAGTGTCCAATATGGATTAGTTCCGTTGTCAACGGTCAGTTGCGAAATGTACAGGTTCTGCTTATTGCTTTCTTTTACCTTTTTGTTGCTTAACAACATTTCCACGTACACTTGCGGCTCGTATGACCTTGGTTTACCTTCACTATACAGCGTTATGCTGAAATTTTTTGCTGCTTTGTCTTTTACGTCAGTGATGAAACAGAGCTCGTCCATCTTGCCATCCTGGTCGATGTCGTCAAGCTGGCATGGTATCTCCTTGCCTCCGTCGGTTACGAGAGCAGATTTTACATCCATTCCATAGTCCTTGAGTTGTAGTACTACGGGTACATTGGCCTTTGGTTTCTGGCTGTCGTTGGATACCTTGATGTTGATTGTTTTTTGTGGAAATGCCGGGATTGCAGCTAACAATACCAGCATGTTGGTCAGTAGTTTCTTTTTCATGTTCATATACGATTTTCTAAAGTCTTTCTTGTGTGCAAAGATAATTCAAATTTTCGATAGAGCGAAATGAAAAACTTGGAGTTTTGATTTTTTAATTTCTTAATGCAACGTCCTTGGCGATATATTTTCTTGTGCGTATTTCCCGGAAGTGCATGTTTAATCCTGAAAGGCCGCAAAACGCATTATAATTGATGGCCTTTTGTAATGTAAAAGGCGGCCTTTCACATTGTAGTATGCCGTCTTTGGCAAATCCGTCGGTTCTTGGCATTTTATGTTGTCGGCATGTTGTTGCCGGACTTCCGTACATAGTGCTTGTTTTGTTGGTTTTATGTCATTTTAAGGTAGGAAAGACATTATTTGTTCTTTGAATATATTTTGCAATTTTAGCCATTTTTTATAATAAAAGAAAAATTAAGCGATATTTAAGCTTGTAATTTAATTTTTTTAGCTAATATGTTTGATAATACTAATGTTTTTTAGTATTTTTGCAAAACAAATCATGTTTAGTGTGAGAAAGGTATTTTGTCTATTGACGATGGTTATGATGGTTTTCGTGTCGTGTGACATGAAATTAAAGCCATTTGAGGACGGTGAGGGCGAGCATGAAATCGAAGTATGCCGCTATGACCGGCTTGAAAGCCAGTACCTTACCACGGGTGATTTTTCAGCCCTTCAACAGATGAACATGGACTATCCTATCGAGACGCGTACCCTGATAGAGGACGTGTTGAGGCTTGGAGAGGTGAATGACCCGCAGATAAACCATAAGTTTCTGGCTTTCTTCCAGGATTCGACACTTCAGCAGATTGTATCTGACGCAGAGTCGCAGTATGCCAATATGGACGATATAAATTCCCAGTTGAATGCGGCTTTTGACCGTTTGAAGGCGCATGTGCCGTCATTGCCTATTCCGCAGGTATATGCGCAGATTGGAGCTCTCGACCAAAGCATTGTAATCGGCAACCAGACTATCGGCATATCGCTTGATAAGTACTTGGGCAAGGATTATGAATTATATAAGAGGTATTATCTCCCGTCGCAGCTTGAAACTATGACTCGTGAACATATCGTGCCTGATTGTCTCAGTTTCTATTTGCTTAGTCTATATCCGATGCATGACTTCGAGTCGCGCACTCAGCTCGAGCGCGACCTCCATATGGGCAAGATAATGTGGGTATGCAATATCGCGCTCGGACGAAACTTCTTCAAGTCACGCTATATAAGCGTGGTTGACAAGTATATGGGAGGTAACAAGGCTTCGGGAGTGGAGACCCTGTTGAGAAACAACGACTATTCAAACCTTGTCAGGATGATGAAATAACGTCGAAGGCAATATTATCGTACAGTCGGCGTTATTAATAAACACATGGGTAAAATTTTTAAGATAATGTTATGCGCCGCTGCCGTATTGCTGGCTTGTAGCGCTTGTACAGACGACGATTCGTTTAGTTCGTCGCCATCTAACCGGCTTACTTTTTCAACCGATACGGTACGAATGGATACGGTTTTTGCGACTGTACCATCTTCAACTCGCTCATTCTGGGTTTACAATAAGTCAGGAGACGGCATACGCTGCACTACGGTACGCCTTGCGGGAGGCAACCAGACAGGTTTCAGGGTAAATGTAGACGGTGAGTATCTTAGTCCTACAGCAGGATACCAGGTGTCGAATGTCGAAATCAGGAAGAATGACAGCATACGCGTATTTGTAGAGTTGACTTCACCTGTCAATGCCGAGGAAGGGCCGCAGGAGATAGAAGACGACCTTGTGTTCTTGCTTGAGAGTGGGGTAGAGCAGAAAGTAAACCTTAACGCATATTCATGGAACGCTACATTGCTGAGGAATGTCGAAATATCCAACGATTCTACTATCAACGGAACAGAGAGGCCAATAGTCATTTATGGAGGACTGAAGGTTGACAGTCTTGCTACATTGCGAATAACTCCGGGGACGACGTTGTATTTCCATTCCGACGCAGGTATCGACGTGTATGGAACATTGATTGCGGAAGGTTCGGCAGAAAGTAATATCGTGCTTCGTGGCGACCGTACGGACTGGATGTTCGACTATCTGCCATATGACATGGTAAGCGGCCAGTGGCAGGGAGTTAAGTTCCATGCATCTTCTTATGGCAACAGAATCTCCTATACAGATATCCATGGCACGTTTGACGGAATAGTATGTGATTCTTCCGACGTAACGCGGGCGAAACTCCAGCTTTACAATAGTACGGTGCATAACTGCCAGGGATTTGGTTTGAAGACCGTCAACAGCAAGGTTGACGTAAGGAACTGCCAGATAACCAATACGTTGAATAATTGTGTAGCCGTATATGGCGGCGACGTGTCTTTAACGCATTGTACCATAGCACAGTTTTATCCGTTTGACTCTAATCGAGGTGCCGCATTGATGTACACGAATGTTCTCGAGGATACAGACATTCCACTTGAAAGGATGGATTGCGTCAACAGCATTGTTACGGGTTATGGTGAAGATATGATGAGCGGTTTAAAAGGAAAAGAGGACGTAAAATTTAATTATAGGTTTGTGAACACATTGTTGCGTACGCCTGAAATCGAGGGTGACGAGAACTTTGTGGACGTGATTTGGGAAAATGTTGAAGACACTGCGGCTGTGTCAGGTGAAGAAAATTTCAGTTTAGTGGATATTGACATGCAGAGATATGATTTCCACCTTTCACAAGACTCTCCTGCTATAGACAATGGGGCGGCTGATTATTCATTGCCTGACGACCGCGACGGGAAGACGCGTGACGCCTCTCCGGATATGGGTTGCTATGAATTTATCAAGGAAGAATAGTTATTTAAAACTTTGATATATGGAACACGTTACTATAAAATCTGACTTGATGATATTCCATTATGGCGAGCTTGCGGAGGAAGACCGCATGCTGGTGGATATCGCACGTGAAGCAACGGCAAACTCATATTCTCCGTATTCTCATTTTTGTGTCGGTGCAGCCGTAAGGCTTGAGGATGGGACAGTAATCCGTGGGGCCAATCAAGAAAACGCAGCTTTTTCGGTTACAATGTGTGCGGAACGTTCGGCAATATTCAATGCGCAGTCAAATTATCCGCATTTAGCGATAACGCATATTGCCATAGCGGCAAAAAATATTGATGGATTTGTGAAAAATCCGGTTTCGCCGTGTGGATCATGCAGGCAGGCCATATTGGAAATAGAGCAACGCTATGGCCGTGACATAAAGATTCTTCTTTGTGGTGTAGATGTCATTTATGTCTTTGACAGCATAAAGGCTTTGCTTCCATTATCGTTCGTTGACGATTCGATGAGATGATTATCTTCCGCATAAACTGTGATATGGACAATATTCGCAGATGGATTTGTCCTCTGTAGGTTTGAAAGGTATTTTTGGCTCGAATATTTCTGTAATGATGTTGAGCAACCTTTCAGTGAATTCATCTTCAAAGTCGGAAATGTCTATTATGCGTTCTTTCCCGATGGATATGGTTGGGTCATATCCTTCTTCAGATGTATGTTGGATAAACAGTAACGCTGGACTTACAGGCAATGATTCAGGATTATAGTCTTTATCGTGCCTGATGATCATTGCGTAGAGCATGGTCTGCAGGAAATAATCAGCATGTTTGCCTGCCTCTATCGGCATTTTAAATATTTCGTCGATAGTATTGATTTTTTTCATTGTGTATCGCCCGGTTTTGTAATCAATAATTCGCAGGCGTGTGCAGGCTGTATTTTTGTCGTAAATCTGGTCAAGTCTGTCTATTCGTCCGCCGATACGTAACTTGCGTTCACCGAGACTGGTATATATTGTTATGTCTGTGTATGCCGAGGCTTCAACGTTGTTGATTTTAAAAGGAGTGAGTTGCAGGTCTATTTCGAGCAGCCTGCCGATATATCTGATAATGACCTCCCTATTGATTAGTTGTAAGCCGTTGTATTCGATCTTCTTGTTCGATTTCCCTTCGAAGATAACTTTGGTGAAAGCCATGTCAACAATACGCCCAATCAGTTCTTTATGTTTTATGGCATAGTTAATGCTGTCACGTGTTATGCTTCCGTCTTTATCCATTAACTGTTTGTATAATATTTCCGAAGCATTGTGGAATACATTTCCGAAAATCCTGTTGCTCATTTCGTCCATGTCTTCTTCCGGCTCGGTTATCTGTGCCACATTATTATAATAGAATTGTAACGGACACCGCATGTAACGGTTTATCGATGTAGGCGATAGATAGCCAATCTCGTCCAGTGCTTGTCTTATATTTTTGTCTTTTGCAATTATTGGTGCATGGCTGAATTCCATTTGTTGACCCGCCTGGAGTGAAACTCGCCTGATTTTAGCGTTGCTTTCTATCATAAGTTGCAGCATGAATCGGCTCATTTCGCCTGTATGTCCGTTTTCAGTGGAACAATTATAGGCAATTGTTACATCTGTGGCTCTTTGTATTAAGTTGTAAAAATAATAGGCGTAGATGGCAACTTTGTTGTCAATGGTAGTAAGACCGTTTGCTTTTCTTATTGAATATGGTATGAAAGACGAGTCATTAATGCCTTTTGGCATATTTCCCTCATTGCATGAAAGTATCAGGATATGGTCGAAATCAAGGTTTCTTGTTTCAAGTATTCCCATTATTTGTATGCCTTCAGCAGGTTCCCCATGAAATGGAATTGAAGTGGAATTGATAATTTGGACAATAAGCTTTTGCAGCGTTATTATGTCCACATTAAGGTCTCCGCTTTTTACAAGTTCATTCATCCTGTTGCACAAAGTGTACATCCTGAACAACGATTCTTGTGTAAGTTGATCTTTTTCAGTTGTTCCGCATTTATCCGCAATAGTCCTAATGACGTCTAAGAGCCACTGTGTCAATGGTTGGTTATTGTCAGGAGAGCGGAATAGGGTAGAAAGCCCTTTGTCTTGCGATAGTATGGCAGGAGTAGGGTTGTATATGCGTTCATTAGCAAGTTTCTCTTTTATCGTCGTGGATTGTCCGGATACATATTGGGCATACGGGTGTGAAAGTATTTGCATGACATGTTTAGTCCTGAATGTTCCTTTGCCGGATGAGTATCCATTTATCCTTAAATCTAATAATTGAAGTACGAATGATGATATGGATGTTTGAAAAAGCGGGTATCCTGTTGTTATGTTCACACTTTCCACTTCTTCCGGTATGCAATGTATTGCGGTAGACAGTAATGCTTCGTCGCATAAAACGATAGCAGTATTGCGCCCATATTTATATCTTTCATTTTCTTTTAGCCAAGTATTTATGTATCTTGCTTGTATATTTTCTGTTGTGGCACTGATGTATGTTATTTCTTTAGGTTTGTGAAGATTATCGTAAATAGCGTCATTTGAGCAGTCCAATTCATTTGGATATTTATCTAAATATCTTGAAATGTAATGTCCGGCTTCATTTATCAGGATACCTGATTGCTTTTTTTGCATGTAATATTTATCAAAATCCCAATAGAAACGTGCCTTCTTCTCTTTGTAGAGTCGCATGAATACTTGTTGCTCAACTTTCTGTATTACGTTAAAGCCTATAAAAATGTAGGTGTCATAACGGTAGTCTATAGCTGGGTCTGACGCTACTTCGCGATACATCATACCTTCATATGCAATGCCTTGGTGCTTAAGACGTACTCTAAAGTTGTTATATATATCTTCAAGGTGGCACCATAATTGCATGAAACGTTTTTTTAATTCACTGTTATTGTCGTCCGTGAAATTACTGAAAAAACGTTTTAGTATTTTTTTCTGTTCATCGTCGAGGTATGAAATGTCGTCAAGCTCATGTAAGTTTTTCACATTCCTGAACACTTGTGATGCATCGGCCATGTTTTTGTCTATGTCATCAAAGTCAGATATAAGCATTTGTCCCCAACCGTAAAAGTGGTCAAGTGTCTCGTCAATACCAGTGCATTCAGTAAAAGACTTGTGTATATCGCAAATGAGTTTTATCGAGTCGCCTATTGTAAGTTTTGAATGTTGGTTGAAAAATTCGCTGATTGTAATATATGCAGGTGACCATATCGGATGTCCGGCTTGTTTGGCAAGTAGTTCGTTAAGGAAAAGTGAGGCGCGTTTATTGGGGAATACTACAGCAATACGTGACAGATCTGTGCCGTATTTGCTGATAATATCTTCTGCAACGTATTCAAGAAATTTTTTCATTTGGTCATGATAAGTGTTTATGCAAAGATACGATAAAAAGATGACAGCTCTTGTCTTTTTAGTTTTTTTCTTATTGTGTGTTTCTCAAAAATTTAAATCCCCATTGACAAGATAAACTGTCAATGGGGATTCGATATGGAATAAAATTATTTATTCAATTATTCGCCTTTTTCCATTTTGGCTTTCAGTTCAGCAAGAGCATCGATATCGCCAAGTGTTGTTCCGGCTGCAACGTTGTTGATAGCAGGAGCTTCTTCTTTCTTTGACTTCTTGCGTGCTGCCTTCTTAGGCTCGTCTTTTACATCCTCGAAAGTACGGCTATGAGAAAGGATTATACGCTTAGTCTCTTTAACGAATTCGATAACCTTGAATTGCAACTCTTCTCCGAGTTGAGCCTGGCTACCGTCTTCCTTAACAAGGTGTTTTGGAGTTGCGAAGCCTTCGCCACCTTCGTTCAGTGCGATTACGGCACCCTTGTCCATAATTTCGGTTATCTTGCCTGTATGGATTGAGCCAGGAGTATAGATCGTTTCGTATGTATCCCAAGGATTGTCTTCAAGCTGCTTGTGGCCAAGGCTCAAACGACGGTTCTCCTTGTCTATTTCTAGAACTACGACATCGATGTCCGCACCAACTTGAGTGAACTCTGATGGATGCTTAACTTTCTTTGTCCAAGAAAGGTCGCTGATATGGATCAGGCCGTCCACGCCTTCTTCGAGTTCAACAAATATACCGAAGTTTGTGAAGTTGCGTACCTTTGCAGTATGCTTGCTTCCGATAGGATATTTAACTTCGATTGTTTCCCATGGGTCTTCCTTGAGTTGTTTGATGCCAAGCGACATCTTACGCTCCTCACGGTCAAGCGTGAGAATAACAGCCTCAACCTCATCTCCGACATGCAGGAATTCCTGTGCACTGCGAAGATGCTGACTCCAACTCATTTCTGAAACGTGGATAAGTCCTTCTACACCAGGAGCAATTTCTACGAATGCACCGTAGTCAGCAATGACAACAACTTTACCCTTAACATGGTCGCCAACCTTAAGGTTAGGATCAAGTGCATCCCAAGGATGTGGAGTGAGTTGCTTCAAGCCGAGGGCAATACGTTTCTTATCGTTATCGAAGTCAAGTATGACAACGTTGATTTTCTGGTCCAAAGAAACGACTTCGTGAGGATCACTGACACGACCCCATGAAAGGTCTGTGATGTGAATGAGTCCGTCTACGCCGCCGAGGTCGACAAACACACCATAAGAAGTGATGTTCTTGACTGTACCTTCAAGTATCTGGCCTTTCTCGAGTTTGCTGATAATTTCCTTTTTCTGGGCTTCAAGTTCAGCTTCGATGAGTGCTTTATGTGAAACAACTACATTACGGAATTCCTGATTAATCTTAACGACCTTGAATTCCATCGTTTTTCCTACGAATACATCGTAGTCACGTATTGGGTGAACGTCAATCTGGCTTCCCGGGAGGAATGCTTCAATACCGAACACATCTACAATCATGCCACCCTTTGTGCGGCATTTGATGTAACCCTGGATAACTTCTTCGTTCTCAAGAGCAGCGTTGATACGTTCCCAGCTCTTGCTCAAACGAGCTTTCTTGTGTGAAAGTAACAGTTGACCTTTCTTGTCCTCTTGGTTTTCAACATATACTTCAACAGTATCGCCAACCTTGAGTTCAGGATTGTAACGGAATTCGCTTGCCGGAATGATACCATCGCTTTTGTAACCGATGTTTACGACAACTTCTTTCTTGTCGATAGAAATTACCGTTCCGTCAACAACTTGATGCTCGCTTACTTTGTTAAGGGTTTCATCGTAAGCTTTTTCAAGTTCTTCTTTGCTTACGCTTACATTACTTCCATTTTCAAACTCGTCCCAATTGAAGTCTGCCAATGGTTGTACGTTCTTTAAATCTGACATAAAAAATAATTAAGTTTTAATTAATAAAGTTCGACTTTATATCGTTATTATAAATCGGCTGCAAAGGTACAATCTTTAAATCTTCTAAAAGAATTATACTATTATAATCTTGTTGAAATAATATGTATTTATGATTATTTAACTTAACAACCGCAAAATATGTGGAGAAACTTGGTCGTTATTCTTCACTATTTGCAGCTCGCAATATAATACTTGTAGCTCCAATGGTAAATAACGTCCCATCGTATATTATCCTTCTTTCGCGGTCGCCAAGAATCATGTTATCAACGAATGTACCTGTGTTACTCGGCCCGTCACGTAATGTATATTTTAAATTGCCATTCTTGTCTTTTGACACGTTAATTACGCAGTGGTTATTGTCAATGCTTGGGTCGTTAGTCTCAATCGGGGTGTTAGCTTTGCTCCCTTTCATGTATCTACCTATTATATTATCACCCCATTTTAATGGTATTACCTGTTTGTAGTGAAATACATTTTCTATTACAATGATTGAGCCATATCCGTTCTCATCAGCGTTTTCATCTGGATTCTCTTCTTTTTGTATGTTCCTGAGTTTGGATTTGCCTATTCTTATACCAAATTGTTTCCCGCATTGTGGGCATACAAAAACCAACGCTTGCCCTTCTTGGTATTTAGTCTCATCAAATGTGATGAATTCGTCGCATTTAGGACATCTTACTCTTTTCATGTTATTTTTTTACTTGATATACCCAAGCATCATAAAAATTATCGTTTCCACGCAAATTGTTTAATTCGTTATATGCTTCACCCTGAGTAGTATAATGACCGTAGATAACTTTTATAGACCTATTTTTCTCAATCAATACAGATGCCTCGTCGTATCCCTGTTTGCCAAGGCGTTTAACGAAGTCTTCTGCATTATTCTTTGTTACCTGACTGGCAAGCACGATGCAGTAATAGTCCTTTTCCTGCTTTACCGAGTACTGATTTGTTTTTGTTGGCGCGTTTACGGTTGAATTTTCTTTTTTATTCGTTTTTGCGCCTTGTGATTTTGTTGTACCTGTTATTTTTAGGTTTAAACTATTGTCGTTTTTTGTAATGTTATTGTAACCGTTGTTAATTAGCGTATTGATAAAGCCATGGTCGATATTACTCGTCATCAACGTTCCGCTATTTTCATTAACAGGTGTACCCAAGACCATGAACAATATTACGGCGATTACAGCTGCGGCAAAATTCCTTAATGCGCTTATGCGTATTTGTATTTTTCCGTTGTCTTCTGATGTATTTGCCGAGATTTCAGTCTGCACACCAAATTCATTGTCTTTTGTTAGTTTTGTTATGCCATTGTGTGCATCGAATGGTATGGCTACAGCTTTTTTATCAGTTGTAACGAAATCCGTAGAGGTAATTTTCTTCATTTCGAAAGAGCTTAGGCTGTACAGCTCTGGGGTCAGAATACCTGCTTCGCATGGAGTGAATTCCATATTGCCGTCATCGTTGAGATATAATGTTCCTATATCATACAATTCGTATGAACCATTGTTGGCAATATGCTGCCTTAACTCGTTTACCTCGTTCTCAATGCGGTTGTACGCTTCAGGGTAGCTTAGGTCATAAGCCTCTGAATATGACTGAACTAACAATGAATCGTTAATGCTTAATTTAGGATTGAAACCTAAAGTTCTTACCGGTGGTATGAACATGCTGTCTGCCTCATCGAACCGTGCTGCAACATGGCTTGCTATGAAGCCTCCTAAGCCCGGTACGATGACACAATCACTTTTTAAAAGCAATATCTCGATATGTCTTTCTAATTCAATCACGTGTGCAAAATTAGTGATTTTCATTTAAAAAAGCAAATATAAACGCTGTTTATGGCTAAAAAAACAGGTTATATTACCGAGTATTCGGATATATTTTATACTTTTGCACAAGATTACAAACGTTTTCTTATGAAATACATAAAGACTGAAATAGAAGGTGTTTATATTTTAGAACCTAAAGTTTTTGAAGATGCCAGAGGGTATTTTTTTGAGGCATTCAAAAGTTCTGATTTCAAAAATAATGTCGGTGACATAGAGTTTATTCAAGATAATGAGTCGAAGTCAAGCCGTGGCGTGTTGCGGGGTTTGCACTATCAAAGGGGTGCCTATTCACAGGCTAAGCTCGTTCGTGTGATAAAAGGGCGTGTGCTTGATGTGGCCGTTGACTTAAGAAGGAGCTCTGCAACGTTTGGAAAGCATGTCATGGTTGAGCTTAGTGATGAAAACAAGAGGCAGTTCTTTATACCTCGTGGTTTTGCGCATGGTTTTCTTGTGCTGAGCGATGAAGCCGTTTTTACATATAAAGTGGACAATGTGTATGCGCCGGATAAAGAGGCTTCAATACGTTTCGACGACGAAATTCTCGGTATTGAATGGCCGATGGATTCATCTGAGATATTGACAAGCAAGAAGGATTTGGAGGCTTTGCCGTTTGACAAGGCTGAATATTTTGATTAATTTACAGTTTATATGAATATCGCAATAGTAGGTACCGGATATGTAGGCCTTGTCTCTGGAGCATGTTTTGCAGAGACTGGCGCTACGGTTACGTGTGTGGATGTTGACGAGAATAAGATCGAGGCCTTGAAGAAAGGTATAATTCCTATATATGAACCAGGCCTTGACGAACTTGTAGTAAAGAATGTCAGGGCTGGCAGGCTTAAATTTTCCACATGTTTGCCGGATATAATCAATGAACAGGAAATTGTCTTCACTGCTGTAGGTACTCCGCCTGACGAGGATGGCAGTGCAGACCTGAAATATGTGCTTCAGGTCGCTAAGACAATAGGCGAGAACTTGAATAGATATTTGGTCGTTGTCACCAAGAGCACAGTGCCAGTCGGTACTTCACGCAAAGTCTATACTGCTATCAAAAAAGAACTTGATAAGCGTGGCGTGGATGTTCAGTTCGACGTCGCAAGCAATCCTGAATTCCTGAAAGAGGGTAATGCCATCAAGGATTTCATGAGCCCAGACCGTGTTGTCATAGGAGTGGAAAGCGAGAGGGCGAAGAAAATTCTGACAAAGTTGTATAAACCCTTCCTGATTAATAATTTCAGGGTTATCTTTATGGATATTCCCAGTGCCGAGATGACAAAGTATGCAGCTAATTCGATGCTTGCTACCCGTATCAGTTTCATGAATGACATTGCCAACCTTTGTGAACTTGTCGGTGCTGACGTGAATAAAGTGCGTGCCGGTATAGGTTCAGACACACGTATAGGCCGTAAATTCTTGTATGCGGGGTGTGGATACGGTGGCTCATGTTTCCCGAAGGATGTAAAAGCGCTGATTAAGACAGCTGATGATAATGGTTATTCACTTGAGGTTCTCAAGGCTGTGGAACGCGTAAACGAGCGTCAGAAGGGCGTAATGTTTGAAAAGTTGAAACGTTCTTTTAACGGAGAGTCGCTTGCTGGAAAGAAAATTGCTTTATGGGGATTGGCGTTCAAGCCGGAAACTGACGATATGCGTGAGTCAACGGCATTGGTTGTCATGAAGAAACTGCTTGATGAAGGTTGTATCGTAACAGCTTATGACCCTGAGGCGATGAAGGAATGTAAGCGGATAATGGGTGACAGTATTATTTATTGTAATGATATGTATGAAGCTGTAAATGGAGCTGATGCCTTGTTGCTGCTTACGGAGTGGAAGGAATTTAGGTTGCCTGACTGGGAGGCTATAGGCAGGTCAATGAACCGTAAACTGGTGCTTGACGGTAGGAATATATATGATAAGGAAGATTTGAACGAGCATGGTTTCGAGTATCACTGTATTGGAAAATGATACGTATTAAGGCTTTACATATAATCGTTGTTCTTGTGCTTGCCGCTTTATTAGGCGGGTGTAACGGTAAGGCCGAGCATAAGGCCGAGCCTGAGGAGAACTTGAAGGCGAAAAACATGCTTTCCGGTATCTGGGTAGATGCTGACGAGGAAACCGTAGTATTCAGGATAAAAGGTGACACTATTTATTATCCTGACTCAACCAGCCAGCCTGTAGAGTTCAAGATTATTGAGGATACAATGGTGTTGCTCGGTAATAATTTGTCCAAATATCCAATTGTCAAGCAGGATGTACATATCTTTCAGTTCAAGAATCAAAACAACGATATCGTAAAGCTGGTTAAGAGCGAAGATCCCAACGACACTCTTCAGTTTGTGCGTCACCGTCCGATAGTTCTCAACCAGGGTAAGGTAATCAAGAGTGATACTGTTGTATGGTTTGCCGAGACAAAATATCATAGTTATGTTCAGGTTAACCCTACGACATACAAGGTTTACCGTTCTTTCTATAATGCCGAGGGAATGGAGATTGAGAACATTTATTATGACAACATAATACATATAAGTATATTCAAGGGGGCGCAAAAACTTTTCTCCAAAGATTTTACGAAGTCGGATTTTGCAGAGGCGGTGCCTGAGAATATGTTGAGGCAAAGCATATTGAGCGACATAGTGCTGATGTCTTTAAAAGATGACGGATTCCATTACCAGACACAATTGGCAATTCCTGACAGTCCGAGCAGTTTTTTGGTAGAACTTGTTGTGTCGTATGAAGGCAAGACGAGCTTGCAAGTCTTGAAGTGAAGCAAGCGATAAACTTCGTATAATGCGATTATGTAAGTAAAAAGGGATATTTGTCTTTTAATATGAAAGACGGTTTAGCCGGATTTATAAAGGGCCGTCTTTAACAGTGTTAAAAGCCGCCTCTGGCCGGCCCGAAGACGGCCCTTGGCATAGCCATTGGCCATCCTTATAAAAAGAAAGCGTGCCGAAGCTTTAGAGCTTCGGCACGCTTTCTTTTTGCGGCTTGATATTTTTAATAAGCGAATAATGGATATTTCGACATTGTGTCGTTGACCTTTTCACGTACGCGCGCTATTACCTTTTCGTCTTCAGGGTTATTGAGCACTTCTTCTATAAGGTCGGCAATGAGTACCATCATGTCCTCTTTTGCTCCACGCGTTGTTATAGCCGGTGTACCGAGACGTATTCCCGATGTCTGGAATGCGCTCCTTGTATCGTAGGGTACCATGTTCTTGTTTACGGTAATGTCGGCAGATACAAGGGCTTTCTCTGCTACCTTACCTGTAAGGTCAGGATATTTAGAGCGCAGGTCAACAAGCATTGAGTGGTTGTCCGTACCACCGCTCACTATGGTGAAGCCACGCTTGATAAGTTCCTCAGCCAGTACGGCTGCGTTCTTTTGCACTTGTTTTGCCCATTCCTTGAATTCCGGTTGCAGAGCCTCGTTGAAGGCAACGGCCTTAGCGGCGATGACATGCTCGAGCGGTCCGCCCTGTGTGCCTGGGAATACGGCGCTGTTGAGCAACTGGCTCATCATCTTTATCTGGCCCTTCGGAGTTGTTTTTCCCCATGGATTCTCGAAGTCCTTACCCATAAGGATGATACCTCCTCGTGGACCACGTAACGTCTTATGGGTGGTTGACGTCACTATATGAGCGTATTTCAAGGGGTTGTCAAGCAGTCCGGCCGCAATCAGTCCGGCAGGGTGAGCCATGTCTATCATTAGTAGTGCGCCTACCTTGTCCGCTATTTCGCGCATACGTTTGTAGTCCCATTCACGGCTGTAAGCTGAACCGCCGCCGATTATCAATTTGGGCTTATGCTCCAGCGCCAGCTGTTCCATCTCGTCATAATCCACGCGTCCGGTCTCTTTGTTGAGATTGTAGCCTACTGCATGGTATAGAATGCCGGATGTATTTACGTTGGAGCCATGTGACAAGTGGCCTCCATGTGCGAGATTAAGTCCCAAGAATGTATCACCTGGATTCAGGACGGTAAGCAGCACTGCTGCATTGGCCTGTGCTCCTGAGTGGGGTTGTACATTGGCAAACTCGGCATTGAAGAGTTTTTTTACACGCTCAATAGCAAGGTTTTCAACCTCGTCTACTACTTCGCAGCCTCCGTAATAACGTTTTCCAGGCAGTCCTTCGGCGTATTTGTTTGTGAGCCAGGAGCCCATAGCCTGCATGACTTCGTCGCTTACGAAGTTCTCAGAAGCGATAAGCTCCATTCCTTTCAATTGTCTTTGGTGCTCTTTTTCGATAAGGTCGAAAATAACTTGGTCTCTTTTCATTTTGTGATATTTTGTTTGTGAATATTCTTTTTTGTCGCTTATTATTTTATTTATGCCGTAACTCTTTATTTGTTATGGCTTGAAACGAGCTTGACTCAGATTGTATTCAGATTAATTCAACTTCGTTTATGTCTTGTTCTTTATCACAGTAATGGCAACGTATGGTACCGTCTTTTTTGTTTATTACATTGAAGACGGTTTGCATAGGCTCGTTGTTAGTTATGCATTTGGGATTGTTGCATTTCACGATTCCAGTTAAAACGTCGGGTGTCTCAACCTTTTTCTTTTCAACTACTTCATAATTTTTTATGATGTTGAGCACGACGTTTGGCGCAACTACAGACAATCGTGAAATCTCTTCATCTGAAAAGAATTTGTTTTCTATCTTAATTATTCCTTTTCGTCCGATTTTTTTTGAAAGATAGTTATACCCGATCGTGACTACTGTATTAAGATTTTGTAGCCCAAGGATGTTTGCAACTTCATATGTCTTTTCCGACGGTATATGGTCTATGACGGTTCCGTTCTCTATTGCCGCCACAAGTCTTTCTTTCTTGCTCATAGTAACCTGATGTGTTTTAGTCAATAATAGTTTTGTCTTTAACGATTTCGTCATATGTGATTCCCAGGACATCGCATATTATTGCCTCACGTGCGTAAAGTCCGTTTTGCGCCTGCTGGATATAATATGCGTGTGGATTCTCGTCCACATCATATTCTATTTCGTTGACTCGTGGCAGTGGATGGAGAATCCTCATGTTGTCGCGCGCGTTGGTCAACATGTCATTCTTAAGAATATATACGTTTTTTACCTTTTCATATTCCATCAAATCAGAAAAGCGTTCTTTTTGGACACGGGTCATGTACAGTATGTCCGCCTGGTTTATGGTTTCTTCGGTAAATTCCGTGTGTTCAATATATTTTATGCCGTTATCCCTGCAATATAGTTTATATTCGTCCGGCATAGCGAGTTCTTTAGGCGCAATGAAATGGAATGTAGGGTTGAAGTGGCGCATAGCCATTATCAGTGAATGCACGGTGCGGCCATATTTTAAGTCTCCCACCAGGCAGATGTTTAGGTTGGAAAGGGTGCCTTGTGTCTTGTAAATCGAATAAAGGTCAAGCATGCACTGTGACGGATGTTGATGTGCCCCGTCACCGGCATTTATAATGGGAACGGGAGCTACTTCGCTTGCGTATTGCGCCGCTCCTTCGATATAGTGTCGCATTACAATCACGTCGGCATAGTTGGATACCATCAGAATTGTGTCTTTGAGTGTTTCACCCTTGGTGGCGCTTGTCACTTTAGCGTCGGTGAAGCCTATTACTCGTGCCCCGAGACGGTTTGCTGCGGTTTCAAAACTAAGACGTGTGCGGGTTGACGGCTCGAAAAAAAGTGTAGCCACAACTTTGCCTTTAAGGATTTCCCTGTTTGGGTGAGCTTCAAACTCCTGTGCCGATTTTATCAGATAAAGTATTTTTTCACGTGATAAATCGGCAATAGTAACAAAATTATGTTTTCCCATTGAGTGTTGTGATTTCAAATTCGAGCGCTAAGTTACGCATTATTTTTAATTTATGGTGGATAAATCGAAAGAAAAGTAGTATTTTTGCAGCTAATTAGTGTTTATCTTTAAATTCATAATGAGAAAAGCATTTGTACGCATATTGTGGGGATTACTTTGTGCCGTGGTCATTTTCATGGCTGTTGCGTTTACGTCAATATGGTTTGGATGGGTTGGGTATATGCCTGATATCGCTGATTTGCAGAATCCCATAAGTAAATATGCATCTCAAGTATATTCTGTTGACGGCAAGATACTCGGTACTTATAGCATGAACCGTGAAAATCGTGTTCATGTGGATTTTGACAATCTTTCGCCTTATCTTGTTGAAGCTCTTGTTGCAACCGAGGACGAAAGATATTATGATCATTCAGGTATTGATTTTATTGCTTTGACTCGAGCTGTGATAAAACGTGGACTGTTAGGCCAAAAGAGTGCCGGAGGAGGGTCAACAATTACACAACAGTTGGCTAAGCAGCTTTATTCAGCCACGGCAAAAAGTACTCTTGAACGTGTAATGCAGAAACCGATAGAGTGGGTAATTGCCGTTAAGCTTGAACGCTTTTACACAAAAGAGGAAATCATCACAATGTATCTTAATTATTTTGATTTTCTTCATAACGCGGTAGGTATTAAGACGGCTTCTGACGTTTATTTTAAGAAAAATCCCAAAGACCTAACTCTTACTGAGGCTGCTACGCTTATCGGCTTGTGCAAGAATCCATCTTATTTTAACCCTGTCAGGTATCCTGAAAGATGCACTGAACGCCGTAACGTAGTGCTCGGGCAGATGCATAAGGCAGGTTATATTTCGGACGAAGAGTATCGTACGGCACACGATGAGCCGTTGGCTCTGAACTTCCATCGCATAGACCATAAGGACGGTATAGCAACTTATTTCCGTGAGTTCCTGCGCCAGTATGTAATGGCGGAGAAGCCGAAGCTAAGTAATTATCCGTCGTGGAACCGCGTGCAATATTCAATTGATTCGACAGCTTGGGAGAATGACCCCCTATATGGATGGTGTAACAAGAATTTCAAGAAGAACGGCGAGCCGTATAACGTCTATACTGACGGACTTAAAATCTTTACTACAATAGATTCACGCATGCAGAGATATGCCGAGGAAGCAGTGCTGCAACATGTCGGACATTATCTGCAACCAGCGTTTACAAAGGAGAACCGTGCTAAGCCTAATGCTCCTTTCACAAATGCGTTGACTGCCTCGGAGGTGCGTGGCATACTTAATCGTTCGATACGGCAAAGCGAACGTTACCGTGTCATGCGTGAACAAGGGGCAACGGATGAAGAGATACAAAAATCGTTCAGGACTCCTGTCGAGATGTCAGTTTTCACTTACCATGGTGATGTCGACACGGTGATGACACCATTGGACTCAATACGTTATATAAAGTCGTTCTTGCGTTCCGGGTTTGTTAGTATGGATGCGAAGACAGGTGCTGTAAAGGCGTATGTCGGTGGTGTTGACTTCACACACTTTACATACGATATGGCGACCCAAGGGCGTCGTCAGGTTGGTTCGACAATTAAACCGTTCCTGTATGCTTTATGCATGTCAAATGGAATGTCACCTTGTGATGTCGCTCCAAATGTCCAGCAGACTTATGGTAATTGGACTCCGCGTAACGGCAGTCGTGCACGTTATGGCCAGATGGTGACGTTGAAATGGGGGCTTGCGCAGTCTAACAACTGGATATCCGCATACCTTATGAGCCGCCTCAATCCGCAGGACTTCTTGCGTATTCTCAATGATTTTGGTATAAACACTTATGACGCTTATCCTTCGATGGTACTGTGTCTCGGTCCTAATGAGGTGTCGGTAAGCGAGATGGTGAGCGCATATACAACATTTGCCAATCATGGAATACATTGTTATCCTATGTACGTGTCAAAGATAGAGGATAATGAGGGCAACGTCGTTGCTACCTTCCAGCCCCGTATGAACGAAGTTATCAGTGAGGAAAGTACTTACAAAATGCTTGAGATGTTGCGTGCGGTGATGAACGGTGGTACCGGTAGCCGTATGCGTTACAGATATAATATAGAATGTGACATGGGAGGAAAGACCGGTACAACCAACCGTAATGCTGATGCCTGGTTCATGGGCTTTACGCCGTCACTTGTCAGCGGATGCTGGGTCGGTGGTGAAGATCGCGACATCCATTTCGATTCTACGCGGATGGGTCAAGGTGCCAACATGGCCTTGCCTATTTGGGCGTATTATATGAAAAAGGTGTTTGCTGACAAGTCATTAGGTTATGATCCGAACGAGAAATTCGATATTCCAGAGGATTTTAATCCATGTTCCTCTGAGTTGGATGATTATTTGCCTGGTGGAATAGAGGAAGTTTTCGAATGACATGGTGTATGTCTTGATATTTTAATGCATGAAGTTCATATAATTTGAGGTAATGATTGTTCTCTTTACAGTCATTACCTTATTTTATTTATATATGTAACTTAATTTTTTCTACATTTTGATGAATTTGCAATATATGCCATATTGCAATGTGAAAGGTGCTGTTTTCATTGATAAAAGACGGCCTTTTGGTATGCAAAATAACGCCTTTTGCATATTGATAGCATATTTTTATATGTCAATGGTATGAAAACCAATTTTTATCTGAAGCTATAGTTCCGACAAATTAGTCTCATTGATAGCTCTACGTCTGTTCTTGAAAATATCTGTTTTGCCCTATAATATAATAATGTGGAAAGCCCCTTTTGTGACGTTTTATTTGTAAACGTATGTTAAAATACGGTATTATTTAAAACTTTTTCTTGAAAAGGTTTGGTGGTTTGTCCGGAAGTGTGTACTTTTGCATCCGCTTTTCAGGGGTTGCCCCTGATGAAGTAAAAAGTTCTTTGAAATGATGACACAGGCGAGGAGCAGCGGCCGCCGGATGTAAAGAAGGCGGTTGTCATGCCGAGAGTAAGAAGCCGGGCGTTGGCCCGGCGGCGTATCGAAGGTAAAAAAGAAAAAAGAGATATACAATGTAGAGTTTGATCCTGGCTCAGGATGAACGCTAGCTACAGGCTTAACACATGCAAGTCG
>NZ_JACJJG010000029.1 GCF_016899855.1 Marseilla massiliensis | reverse complement strand
GTAATGATCATCAATACGAACAAACATTGACAAAGCTATTGTCTTAACTCCTTTACTACCTTACTCCTTAACTCCTTGTATTATTTATTTAATTGATTAATATCCAGCTCTACGTGTTTGATTCTCTGTCTGCGCCATGTATAGATGCAGTGAATATGTCCGTCTGAGGTCTGGATGATTGATGGATAAGAGTATTGGCTGATGGGCGACTCCTCAAGAGTAATCCAGTGGCGCCAGTTTACGCCGTCATCAGATACCATTACAGACAGCGGTGTGCGTGCTCCCTTGCCGTTCTTGATTCCTTTGGGAATGGGGCGGTCGTTGCAGATAAGCACGTGACGGCCGTCTTTCAGGGTAACGGCGTCGAGTCCGCTGTTGTTGTTAGGCGTGTCGATGAGCTGTATCTTCGACCATGTTTCGCCGTTGTCAGAGCTGTAGGTTATGCCTATGTGCTCGTTGCGTGTGCGTGCCACGGCAGCCAGGCGGCCGTCTTTCAGCTTCATGATTGCCGGCTGTATTATCTTTATTCCTTCGTCCATGGCCACATAGTCGGTACGTTTCCACGTCTTGCCCATGTCGTCTGAATATTCGAAATACAGTCTCCAGCCGCCCTTTTCAATACTTGTAGGAGCGATGATACGTCCGTTGTTGAATATCGGCTTGTTCTTAATCGGACCGAGGAAGCCTTCCTGCAAGGGCTTACGCTTGCTCCAAGTCTTTCCTCCGTCCTTTGAACGTATCTGCCATCCGGTCCAGTCTGCCACGTTATTTCCTATCTTGAAGTCGATAACCAAGTCGCCATCGGGTATCTGGTATATCACGGGATTCCAGCAAGCCTTGCGCTGCCAGCCCTCAGGATTCTTGCTAACCTTCTTGTCGATGATAGGACCTTTGTCTGCCGAAACGTTCGTGCTGTCGAGTCCTGACAGTCCGGCGAGTTTCGCTTCTTCGCTATCTGTCTTGAAAACTCCGTCTGCAACCAGTTGCGGAGCAAGCCACTCGCTGCTGCCTTTAGGCTTACGGCTCACCCAAATACATACGTCGGGGTTACGTTCCTTCGTCCCACCGAAGTAAGTTGCTACCAAGTCACCGTCCGTAGTTTCGGCTATTGTAGCGGAATGGGCCTGCGGGAAGGATGTGTTTGTGTACAAAAACTCGTCAGCAAGCACAGCTGCGTCTTGTACAGGAAGGGTTGACGTGAAGTCGTAAGAGCCAGAACCGATGTTCTTCACCGTACCGTCAGGCAGGTGGACTTCAGCAGTTGTGTTGGCCGGAACTTCTATATGCCAGTAAAGTTGGCCGTTTTTCTTGTACCAACGGCTCACGATTGTACCGTACACAGACTTGTATGAAGCCTTGATGTCGTCCATTTCGTCAACGCTGAAGTCGGGCTTCATTATGATATGTTTGTATCCCGGAACATTCGGGTCGGCACAAATGCCTGCTACATCCTCGTACAACCATGATACAAGGTCGCCCAACAGCATTACGTGGTTGCCGCTGTTCATGCGTGGATTGGCGGTGTCTCCGTTCCAGAGTTCCCATATAGTAGTGGCTCCCTTTTCTGCCATGTAGCCCCAACTTGGGTAACCTTTGTTAGAGGCGAGCAGCCAAGCCATGTCCGCACGGCCCATGTCGGTGAGTCCGTGCATAAGCCATTGCACGCCGATAACGCCGCATGAGATCATCGCTTTGTTGTCGGTGATGATGTTCTTGATGATGTTTTTCTCGACTTCCGAGCGCACATAGTCGTCATCAATCATGCCGAACGCATACGGAAGCAGGTTTGCCGTTACAGTATTGTTGCCGTAGAACGTGCTGTCAGGATAGAGCAGAAGGCCCGGAACCAGGCTTGTGCCGCGATTGACTGTGAGGAACTTCTTGTTGAAAGCGTCCTTTACGCGCTCTGCTTCGGCTGCGTATTCAGCCGCATCAGCGTCCTTTGACAACATCTTAGCGAAGCGTTCCATCAGTCTGTTAAGGCGGTAATAGTAAGCCGACGCAATGAGTGTGCCATCTGTCTGGCGCTTCGGGTCACGGCTGTGTATCATCTTTATGTCCTCGGGCGGTACGCACCAGTCGCCGTACTTGTCCTTGGTCATAAGGCCGTCTTTCATGTAATGGCGGCGCATGTGTGCCAACCATTTCCTTACTGCGGGATAGTATTTGCGCAGAGGCTCGTCGTCGCCGTACTGGTTGTACATCATTTCGATAGAGAAAGGCAGCGCTGCGGGCCATGTCATGTTGTCCGAGTAATAGTTCCAGTAAGCCGGAGCCACGTCAGGTATGCACCCGTCCTCACGCTGTGCCTCGACAATGTCACGCGCCCACTTGGCATACAGCGTGTTGTTATCGAAGATAAAGGCCTCGCCGAAACAGCCTCTTGTGCGGTCGCCGAGCCAAGGCTGGCGCTCGTCACGTTGCGGACAGTCAACCGGCATGCCCTTGTAGTTGCCGAGAATACCCCACATCGCGTTGTGGTACACTTTGTTGACGATGGTGTCAGACGACTCAAACGAGCCGGTAACGGCCATCTCGTCGCTGACAACTTCACCTATGAAGCTGTTTATGTCAGCCTCTTTCATACCTTTGATTTCGGCATAACGGAAGCCGTGGTACACGAATGTGGGCGCCCACCAGCGGCCGTTCTCCGTGCCGTCTGCCACGTATTTATCGGTAGAGTAGGCGTGGCGGTAGTTGTCACGGTACAGGCTGCCGTCCTCGTTCAGCTTTTCTGCAAAACGGATGAACACCGTATCGCCTGCGGCAACGCCGCTGATACGTGTCTTCAGCCATCCTGCCATGTTCTGCCCGAGGTCGACAATGTAGCTGTCGCCATGCTTCTTGACGCTAAGGGGCTTGATGGTCTTTAGCACTTTCATGTTCGGCGACATCTGGCCTCGCAGCGTTCCCGTGGGTATTGCCACACGTTCGGCCTGCATCCACTTGGCGTCATCGTAACCAGCTGATGTCCAGCCTTTCAGTTCTTTGCGCGCGTCGTATATCTCGCCGTCGTACTCATTGTTCGAGCGGATTGCCCCATCTGGGTTCAGCTTCCACTTGTTGTTGGTCGATACGGTCTGCGTTGTGCCGTCGGTATATTCGATAATGATGTTCGCGCGCAGCTTTGGATAACCGAAGTTGGCTATCTTGTACGGCTTCTTTTTCTGCTGCATGGTGTAGTAGCGGCCGTTGCCGAGCACCACGCCGATGGCATTTTCTGCGCTGAGCATTGACGTTACGTCGAACGCATTGTACAGCACTGTCTTGCGATAGTCGGTAGGCAGGGGTGCAAGCACTTGGTCGCCAACCTTCTTGCCGTTGATATATGCCTCGTACATACCAAGTCCGCTGATGTAGAGGGTGGCACGTTTAACAGGCTTTTCAACCTTGAACTCGGTGCGCAGATAGCGTGAGCTGAGCTGGCTGTGCACGTCCTCCACGTCCCAGGGCATTGCCTTGTCAAGGCCGATCCACTGTCCTTTCCAGTCAGCTTCGTACAGAAGGCCGACGTTCCACGTAGCCGTTTCGCTCCAGTCGCTCTCGCCCTGGGTTGTTGTGATCTTCACTCGCCAGTAACACTGGGTGTCGCTGCTTAGTTCCTTGCCGGCGTATCTCACCCACTGAGACTGGTCGCTGTTTACCGTTGCGTCCCAAAGGTCGCCTTCAAGGTTGGCCGCTTTCTCCGCCGTTGACGCCACAATGATGTGGTATGACGTCTGCATGACGTCCTGCTTGTCTGACGTCAGCACCCATCCGAGGCGTGGATTGGGCGTGTCTATGCTCATAGGATTGGCCATGCGCTCGGTCTTAAGGTTCGTTACGGCAACGGGAAAAGACTGTTTCTCAGTCTTTTTCTTCTTTGCCGCCGAGACCGAAAGGCATAATGTAAGCGCCAAGGCCGTTATCAAAGTTTTGCGTATCATTCTTTTTCAGGTATTTGTTTGTCGTCTTTGCTGATGTAGTTCTTGCTTGAGTCAACGGCTATCAGCACACGGTCGCTGCCACGCAGGTAAGCCGCGTCGTAAGTAAACTCGGTCACCTTGTTGTCATATTCGCCGAGATAAGTCAGTTCGCCGTTGGTCGGGTTCATCCACCATACGTTCTTCTTGGCGCCGCTTATCTTCGTGAGGTCAATGCTCATGGGCTTGCCGCTGTAGTTATATACAAGCATGTAGTCGTTGCCACGGGTCGCGATTACACGGTCGTAACGTTCGCCGTTTTGGCCAGCGATAATGCTTTGGTCGGCAACACGCTCGGTGAAGGGGAAGTTAAGGATGAGCCACTTGAGGTATTTCATCTGGTTGTAGCCTGGGTCTTTCATTGCCTTCCACCACGGTTTCTCCGCTCCGAACGAAGCCGACAGGCCCGGACGTATGAACTGCATTACCGAGTTGTGGCCGTAAGTGTGGCCGAACGCACCGGCAAACACTGCCCAATAGGCGTAGCGGCGCACGTCGTAATCCTGCCAACGGGGGGCAGAGAAGTCGTGAAGTCCCTGCGGAATGTCCTCGTAGCTGGGCTCTCCGTCGATAACAGGGCGCAGCGGTTTCTTCTCGAAGCTCATGTCTACGTAGCGCCAGTTGTCCTCCTCGGTGTTGTCTTTGATGGTGTAGTCGCCGTCGCCGTTGCGCTGTCCGTAGCGGCGGTGTCCGCTCTGGAACATGTTGAAGTCCATCCACTCACGGTCGTTGTACCACCATGCAGACGTTGTTCTGCCCCTCGGGTGGAACGTCATGACGTGTACCTTGTCGATTTTCTTGATAGCACGGGCCATTGCGTCCCATACCTCGGGCTTCTTGTCGCCCATGATGTCGCCGCCTATCATCCAGATGATGTTCGGCTTATCCTTGTACCTTTCAGCCAGGAATGTACCCAGTGCGGCCGCCTTCTTTGTGTCCATGGCGTTGATTTGCGAACCCCAGATACAGTCCATCGCAATGTAGATACCGTTGCGCTCTGCTACGTCAACGATGTAGTCAAGGTGTTCCCAATAACCGTACACGCCGGGTTTTGACACTTTGCTGAAGTCGAACTCAGCGTTGTTTGCGGCATGTCCGTAGACGTTGAACGTAGGGATGGCGTTCAACACCTGAATCTGCTCTACGTTGTAGCCTGCCGTGCGCTCGTAGCTTAGGAAGTACTCCACTTCGTCACGGTTGAGCCTTTCGGGCAGAAGCCATGCCGTGTTGCCAAGCCAGAAGAACGGCGCGCCGTTCTCGTGAACGAGGTAGCGGTTGTTTTCAGATACGACAAGCCGTCCGTTACTCCACGGCTTGTAGATTTTGCTTGCCGCGCTGGCTGCCGTAGCGGCGAGCAGCAGGGCCAATGTAAAGATAATGTTTCTTTTGTTCATGTTGTGCAGTTATGATAGATTATTGTTGTTTTTTTATTGTTGGACGGATGCTTGACGGGCAGTCGGCATTACAGGCTGTATCACCTGTTTTGCGAAAGATGGTCTATTGCGTTGCGGAAGACGGTCTTTTGTTTTCTAAAAGGTCACCTTTTGCATTATAAAAGACGGCCTTTTGCAACGTGTTGGAAACCAATGTGTTACGCTGGAGATTCTTCTACCTTCCGCCGGCTGCGCTCTTTACCTTTGTCAAGGGGCTCACCCGTATAGATAAACGGCGAACAGGCAAGCCTTCATGGACGTGTTGCCATGCGTGCTTGTCTGCTCGTCAGTTTTTTGTTAAATGGCTTTAAGCGTATATGTACTACCCTGCTTGGTGTCCAGGTCGTAAAGATACGTCTTCTCTATGGCCGGCAACGGCTCTATCGCGTCAGGCGCGTTGATTTTCTGTTTTATGTCGCTTGGTACGTCGAACAAAGGATTCTTGTTCTCGCCCTTTGCCTTTTTAAGCCCTTTTCCTTTGAGGGGGACTGCAGAGCGGATACGCAGGTTGCCGCCAAGTGTCGACTTGATGACGGCTGTTTTCACCTTGTTGTCGTTCCACTCCACGTTTACCTCAAAGCCTCCGCGTGCCTTCAAGCCTTTAATTGAGCCTTCTTTCCATGCGTCGGGCAGGGCGGGCAGCAGGTAGACAAAGCCGTCGTGGCTTTGCATCAGCATTTCGGCAATGCCTGCTGTGCAGCCGAAGTTGCCGTCAATCTGGAATGGCGGGTGGGCGTCGAAGAGGTTGGGGTAGGTGCCGCCCTTCTTCTTCTCGTTGCGTACAAGAGTAAGCTGGTCGCCTATGAGCTTCCATGCGTGGTTGCCGTCAAGCAGGCGCGACCACAGACAAACCTTCCATCCCATGCTCCATCCTGTTGACGGGTCGCCGCGATGGATGAGCGACGTGCGCGCTGCGGCGGTAAGTTCGGGTGTGCGGAACGGTGAAATCTGGTTGCTCGGGTACAGTCCGTACAGATGGGAAACATGCCTGTGGGTGTCGTTTGGATTGTCCCAGTCGTCCTTCCACTCCTGTAACTGTCCCCAACGGCCAGTCTGCATAGGCGGCAGTCCTGCCAGTTTTTCGCGCAGACTGTCGGTAAATGCCGCCATGTCGGTCTTGCCAAGTATGGCTGTTGCGTCGATTACGTGGTTGAAGAGGTCGTAGAGCAGCTGGTTGTCCATCGTCACTCCGGCTGCCGTTGTTGCCTTGTGCATGTGCTGGTTTTCGGGAGAGAGGCTCGGGCAAATCAGCCAATACATCTTTGACGGGTTCTGTACCATTATCTGATTGAAGAATCTTGCCGAGCTTACCATTATCGGATAGACGCTCTCGAGGAATTTCTTGTCGCCGGTGTAGAGGTAATGCTCCCACAGGTGCTGGCACATCCATGCACCGCCCGTTGGCCACAGACCCGATGGAGCCTTGTCGATAGCTCCCGTTACGCGCCAGATGTCGGTGTTGTGGTGCAGCACCCATCCGTCGGCTCCGTACATTATGCGTGCCGACTCACGGCCGGTCTCGCTCACGTCCTTTATAAGATTGAACAGCGGATCGTTCAGTTCGCTCAGGTTAGTGACCTCGGCAGGCCAGTAGTTCATCTCCAGGTTGATGTTGCAGGTGTACTTGCTGTCCCACGACGGCAACATCTTGTCGTTCCAGATACCCTGAAGCGTAGGCGGCTGTGTGCCTGGTTGCGACGTGCAGATGAGCAGGTAGCGGCCAAACTGGAAGTAAGTCTCCACCAAGTGCAGGTCGTCGTGTGTCTTGAATGTCTCCACACGCTTGTCGGTGGTCATGTTTGCGAATGCATCCGAGCCCAAGTCAAGTTTCACACGGTCGTATTGCTCTTTGTATTTCGCTATGTGCGCGGCCTTGATAGACCTGAAGTCCTTTGTCAAAGCGGCGTTGAGCGCTTCTTCAGAGCGTAGCGTGTCGTTGCCCGTTATGTCGTCGTAGTGCTTGAAGTTGGTGGCGATGGTAAGGTAGATGGTGGCCTCGTCGGCTCCGCTTATCTGCAATACGCCGTCACGGCTGCTCATCGTGCCGCCCTTGATTTTGGCCGATGCGCGTCCGGTGAACGTCACTTTGCCTTTCTGTCCTTCGTGCCAGCCGCTTATTCCGCTAAGAACAATCTCGTCACCTTCGCTCTTTATGGTCACGTCTTGTTGCGGAGAGGTCATCTGGGCGTTGCATGTTATCATGCCCTTGCGACTCGCCGTGAGGTGGATTGCTATCACGTTGTCTGCCAAAGAGGATATGTACTCACGCTGATAAGTCACTCCGTCCGATGTATATCGGGTGATGGCGCGTGCCGAGTCGAGGCTAAGCTCACGGTAATAGTCGGTGTACTTGCCGGTGTTAGGGAAGTTGATGTACAGGTCTCCGAACGGTTGGTAAGGCATTCCGCTGTTCGTCTTGGCCTGTACATGCGCCGTCGCGAGGTCTTGTGCCTCCTTATACTTACCCTCCCAGACAAGCTGTCGCACCTTTGGCAGGTACTCTAGAGCTTCCGGGTTGGCGTTGTTGTTGGGGCGTCCTGCCCATATAGTCTCTTCGTTGAGCTGCAGGCGCTCTGCCGACGGCGACCCGAATATCATCGCTCCGAGGCGGCTGTTGCCTATGGGAATGGCCTCTGTCCACGTCGTAGCCGGCGCGTCATACCATAATATATGGTTATTGTCTGTTGCGAAGGCGTTGTTTGCCGTGCAAAAGGTCATGGCAAACAATGCAGCTGACAGTATTGTCTTTCTCATTTTGTCTTGGGTTTAAATCTTAATGCGTTCTCGTCTTCAATCGTTACTTTGCTTTCGTCGAGCTTTGTGGCGTCAAGTCCGAATGTGTCAATAAAGAACTTGTACACTGCGTTGCGCTTGTTGGGGCCGAAGTCGTGGCCCTCCTTGGGCAGGTGTACGTTCTTAACGTTGTCCGTCTTGCCGTAGAAGCCGTAATTTCTCTGTATGTACGGATACTCAAGTTCAGGCGTTGTGGATGTCCAGTCGCCGCCGTCGCTCACGAGCATCATCGGCCTTGGGGCGAACATCGCTGCCAGTTCGGCGTTGCATGTGCCGCCTCCCGCAAGCTGAATGGGCATTCCGCTCTCGCACGGACATCCTCCGTCAAACCATGAAGATACGCTTACAACAGGGCAGCATGCCGTGTAACGGTCATCAAGTACGCTCAACAGGACTGATTGTGTGCCGCCTCCCGAGCCACCGTTCACGCCAATACGGCTCGTGTCAACGTCCTTGCGCTGTATCATCCAGTCAAGTATGCGTATGCCGTTGAGTGCCTGCATCACGTGCGCTTCTGGTGTTTGGTGGGCCTTGGAGCCTACCTCATCGGCAGATTCTCCCCATCCCCAAAGGTCGTAGTCAACGCAGATCGCGCCCATGCGGGCAAGCGTTGCGAGCCTCTGTTGCTGCACCTTGCCATAGCGTCCGTTGCTGAAATGGCCGTTCGGACATATTATAAGAGGGTGCTTCCCCTTGCTTCTTGGTGCATATATAGACCCGCAAACGGTGTGTCCGTTGGCTGTTTTCAGTCGGAAGTTCTGCACCGTATAGCCGTCGAACTTACGTATTTTGCCGTATTCTGGAGCGTCTTTCGAGCATAAAGGCAACAGCTTGTCTATGCCGAGACGTGCCCTTACTTCTTTTTTTACGCTGTCTTTTCTTGCCTCCCATGCTGCCTTATCGGCATAAAGTGACGCCAAATAAGGTACTAACTTGCGGCCGTCTTCCGGCTGTCTGCGCGGATATTCGTAAGGCTTTATCTTGTATAGGTTGCCGTTTTGCTTAACGGCCTTGAAGTCGAACGGCGCAAGTATATTGTTGAATGTTTCCTCCAAAGAGTATGGGCGCACACGGAAATCCGCGTACGCCAGCTTCAGTCCGGTTGTGTCTACATTGTACTTCAACCGTATTCCAAACCTTTTTGATACGTCGCTAAGCACGTCCGACAACGGTCTTGTGAACTTTGTCTCGTATGTTTGGGCGCCTGCCGTAATGCCGAAGAATAGCAGTGCAGGCAATATCAGTCGTTTCATATTATTCGGTAGTTAAAGTAGTTAGGGTGGTTTGGGCTGTAAAAGAGGGTGTGTCAAAATGGAGTAAACAGGAGTTAAGCGCTCTGCGCTGGAGTTATCGGAAGTTAACGGACAAATGCCTTGTTGACGGTTTTTCAGGCTATTGTCCGTTAACTACGGACGGTCGGCAGACCGTCTAACTCCCGTTAACTCCTTATTAACTCCATTTTTATATATCATCTTTTATTTCTTTAGCACTTTTACCTCTTTACTTTTTATACGTCAGTTTGCCAAGATCTTCGCGCTCAGCCGCCAACTTGCCGTTAACGAACAGGCGTAAACCCTTGCCTTGATGGTAGCGCTGGCCGTCCTTGTCATATAATATGGTAAGAACGTTGCCGCGATAATTTACGTTGTCAAGGCAGAAATAGTCCCATGTGCCTTCCGGAACGAGCGGATTTACCACTACGCTGCCGTCTGCCTGCGGACGGAGTCCTACAAGTCCTGTGATTACGAGGTCGGCAAATGTTGAGTGGTTGTAGTACCGGCTGCGCTCACGGTCGCCCATAAGCCATGCTCCGTTCTTCTCGTCGAGGTATTCGCCGATGTACGGACGTCCGCGGTGATGCTGGCTTTCAACATACAGTTTCATCTGTTTGAAGAACGTGGTGTCGCCCAATACAGGGTTGGGATAAGTGTTGATATAGTTAGCGAATGCTGTAAGCGTCTGGCTTGTGGCGAACGGCCATATCGCGCCGTCCCACTCACAGCGTCCTACTCCGTGGCTCCTGAACTCGGGATGGCGGCGCTCAGCCGTGGTAAGTCCGTAAGGAGCGGAGAAGCCTTCTTCGTCTTCAAGCTGCTTCCAAGCCTCGTCATACTTGTTCGCATCGGGCAGGTTGAAGTACCAGGGGATGTAACCTATTGCCTCACGTACGGCTGCTGCCGTGTCGCCGCGTACTGTCTCAAAGAACGAGTGCTTAGTGTTCCAAAGCTTGCTTTGTACCAGATTCTTCAACGCATCTGCCTCCTGGTTGTACTCATTAGCTTTAGATGCGTCGCCGGCGAGAAGGTTTAATTCAGCCAGCGCACGTGCGTTGCCGTACATGTAGCTGTTGATTGTCGGACGTGCGTACTGCTTGCGGCGGCCGCCACTTATGCTTTCCTCCATTCCGTCCTGCACGTCGCCCTGCCAATACAGTCCGTTCGGCAGGCGGTTAGTGCTCTTCCAGCGTGCGTACTCCTCCTCAAGCGAGGGCTTCAAGCCAAGCACAAACGTGGTGTCGCCCAGTACTTTGTAAGCCTCGTAGACTGCTGCGGGGTTCCAAGAGCTAAACTTGTTCATCTTCGTCATGGCCTTGCCGTCGTTGCCGTGATACCATGTGTTGAGTATCTGGTGCAGGTATGTGGTGTCGCGCAGCCAGCGTGTCTCCATTATGTGGTGGCCAACGGCGCAGGCGATGAGGTTGTATTTGTCGGCGTATGAGCGCTGAACGAGGAATTCGGTCATGCCCAATCCTACGGGAGTGCGCTTGATATGCTTGCGCAGCGACCACCAGCGGAAGTAGTACATTTCCTCCATCGCCTTGTCGGGGCAGTCGAAGAGGGGAACGTTCTTGCTCATCCATTCAGACGACTTGCTGTTAGGTATGTAGGTAACGATGTTCTCGTCCTCCATCGTATTGAAGTAGTCGGCGTAGTGCTTGTAGTCGTCATACCTCAGAATAGCGGCGTTAGCGTCGCCGTCTGACGACTTTGTGGTGAGGTTAGCGATGGCGAATGTTGCCATCGGGTCTTCCTCGTCGGCGCGCGGCATGTCAACAAACTGGTCGGCAGGGGTCTCGATGTCGGGTTTGTCGAACAGGTTTCCGGTGCGGAACACAATGCGTGTGATGGCGTCGACGGGAGTGTCGAACATGCGTGCCGTGGCCCTCTTGCCGTTCACGTAGTAAGTTCCAACGTGACCGTCAACAGAGAGAACGGCCTTGATGTGGTATGTCTTGCCGGCTTCATAGCCCTTCAGCAGGCCTCCGTAGCGCGCTCCTCCCTTGACTCTCATTGTCGCAGTAGAGTCGAGAACGATACGTGAGCACATGTTGCCCTTGGCGTCGAGGAACTCGATATTGAGCTGGCCGTGGTCAGTCTGACCGGCCTTAACGTCAAATTCAACGGTAAGTTCCTTTGTCGCGGGTATCACTTTCTCCACCCTTGCGTAGTCATACGGGTCCTTGTCGCTCAGCGTCAGCCACTCGCCGTCAAGCTCAACAGGTGCCCAGAGGGGTGAATATATATTCCAGTCGGTCATGTCTGCCAGCTTTGTGTACTTGCCGAAACCGCCCGAAGCGTGCTCGGTAGCCTCCAGCTTGACGGGCACCTGAATGCAGGATACCCACATGTCCTCCTTGTTGTTGCTGTATGTTATCCAGAGGTTGCCGTCCTTCGGCGTGCCGTTACCTTCGAGAATACCGCGTGTGTACTGAGGACCGAAGCTCTTGTAGTTACCCCAGTGGCGCTCGGGAGTCACCTCGCCGTTCACGAGGTTGAGCGTGGTGTATTCCAGTCCGTCCTTGCTCAGCGAGATAGCCAGCGGCCAACGGTATTCAGCGGGGTTGTACACTGTGGCGTAAGTACCGTCGGAAAGGCGCTGTCCCCAGATTTTAGCGTTAGAGTTAACGAAGCCGTGTGCCCTTGTTGCGGGGTAGCGCCAGGTGTTGCCGCCGTCGCTGCTTATGCTCTGAAGGGCATGTTTCCACAGCCCGACCTTGCGTCCGTCGGGCAGGGTATAGCCGCTAAATGCCTTGTAAGGGTTTTTTAATGGCAGGATGTCGTCGTTCCTATCGGCCTCCTCAACCCATTGCATACGCATCATCGGGTCGGCTATCAGTTCGTCGCAGGCCTTAACGAAAGCCTTGTCCTTTGACTTTTTATAATACGGGAAGTCGGTATTCTTCTCGTTGAAGTCGTGGTTGTAATAGATAAAGTAGATAGGGCCGAACGAGCCGTCGGCCTTGATTTCACGTACCACTCGGCCTATACCGTTACCGTCGTTGGGGTGGTCTTTAGGCGTAAGGGCCACGTTATAGTTACCCGTCGCTATAAGTTTGTCGTTGCTCGACACGTAGAAGCCTACGCGCTGGTGCATTACCGCCTTGAGGTCTTTTGCCACGATACCGGGCAATGTCTCCTTGGTGAAGCCGTCGGGCACGCTGTATATGGGGAACAGCTCAACCGGTTTAGTCCATGTATAGCCGTCCTCGGATGTCTGGAGCATGGTCTTTCCGGGAGCCTCGTGCTCGCTGCGGGGGTCGGTAAGGTAATGCATGTAGAACTTGCCGTGCCAGTATGCCATCATCGGCTGGTGGTTATAGAGCCATCCCTTCTCGGCGCGCATGGTCTGGATGTTGTGTACTCCCACTACGGGCGACAGTCCGCCGTCATGGCGTGCGGGCGTAGCCACTACGCTGCCGGTATAGTGTACGGCGTCACTGTTTTGCTTGATGAGGCCCTGTACGATTTCTTCCGGAGCCATGAACACGGTGCCGTGCTTGTGGCCAACGGGGAAGTTGACTGCTCCCGTGCGGTCCTGGAAGTTCTTGAAGTCCTTTGTCCTCGCGGCACCGTATATGCCGTGGCGGTAAGAGTCATAATAGATGTAGTACCAGCCTTCGGCCTGTGTCGTAGTAGGTCCTTCGGTAAAGCTCTCGGTAAACGGTTCGGAAGCTTTGCTCCACGGACCGTATGGCGACGTAGCGAAGGCAACCTTGAGGTTGCGCTGCTTACGAGAGTTGTCCTTGAGCACCATGACATAGTCTTTGTCGCCGCGCTTCAGTATCGTGGCGTCAATGCAGCTGAAGTCGGGGTCGATAAGAAGCTTTGCCTTGCTGAACTTCTTGAAGTCCTTTGTCGTTACATAATAAAGGCGGTGGTTGTTGTAGTGGTCCTCCTCATAGTCGGGGAACTTGCCCGGCACGCACGACGCCCATACAATCATGTACTGCTTCTTGACATCGTCGTAGAACAGTTCCGGAGCCCAGACGTTTACCGTCGTGGGGTCGTCCATTACCTCGATGAAGCGTTCCTTGCTCCAGTGTATAAGGTCTTTGGACGAGGCGTAGCCGAAGCCGCGGTCGCCTTTCCAGCTTGACGTCCATACGAGATGGAACGTGCCGTCGGGCCCTTTTACGATTGAGGGGTCACGCATTACTTTCTGCGTGCCTACTTCCGGGCTCAGGAATGTGCCCGGTATGGTGTCCCACCTCAGGCCGTCATAACTGTAGATGAAGCGTAGGCCTTCGTTGGCCGGCTCCCTGAACGAGGTTGAGACATAGACATCCTTCGCGGAGGAGATGTAGGGTGTCATCGCCGACAGCGCGACGATGGCAGACAAAATAAGTTTTCTCATAATAGGTTTTCGTTTATGTATTTGACGGTAAAGATTGTCATTTGTAACCAGTCGGTTTTTATTTAAATGGCGCATCGTTGCATAATTCGTGCCGCCCGGACGTCTTGCCCTGTCCGGGTGCTGCCTCAAAGCAGGCTTTGGGGCCTGCCGCTGCATGGCCGTGCGCTTGGCCCATGCCTTTGTATTCAGGCTTTTCGCCTGCGCAGTTGCATTCCGCCCCATCCGAGCAGCAGTCCGCAGGCGCAGCATGTGCCGTAAGCCCATATGTCGCGTGAGGGGAAACGCACGTCGCGAGGGTGCTCAGGGTCATAGATTAAGGCTACTTCGTCGCCCTTGCCAAGGCCTATCGCAAAGTTCGCATCATAGGTTGTCGACAGCTTGCCGAAGCGTTCCGTGTCGTAGATAACCATCGCGTGACTCTCTGTGCGTGTCTTGCGGTGGCGGTATGTCCTCGTCCTGTCCACGCGCTCTACAATCCCTTTGGTGGGCACGTACGTCCGTGAGTCTATCGCGAGTGATATTAATCCGTAAAGGCCAATGCCAAGCAGGACTGCGGCTCCGGCGAATGCGGCGAGCCATATAAGGTCATCAACGCGGAGGTTTGCGAGGCTTTTCATGGACATCCTTGATATGTTATTAGTCCTTGATATGTTATTAGACTGTCGGCGGCCTGTCGGATGCTGTTTTCATGCCGGCGGCCGCACGGATGTATATCCGATGGCAAAGATAAGTATTTTATCTTGAATACGCAAGCCCATCGGCATAATTATGCGATGTAGTACTTCCGGCGGGGCGTGGCTGCTGATGTTTGCATGGCTTATGGTTGCAAGCTGTGCAGGATGTAAGGTAAACGTGGTATTGTGATGGCAAAATGATATTGCGCGAATGTCTGTGTTTTGTGTGGAAACAGAGTTCCGGCGGGGCTGTCTGACGACAGTCATCGTGCCGAAGGCCGTCATTGAGGTTGCCGTTGACGGCCTTTTACTTTCCCGAAGACCGTCTTTTGCACGCCGTTTAGCCGTGTTATGTCATGAAAAATACGGCTGAAAACCGCCACATAGGTCGCTTTTCAGCGTGTTTCATGCCCTTTTTCATGCTTTTTCCTGCCGTTTTTGTTGCACATTAAATGCCTTACTTTGCGTAACGCTTTGCTGTTTAGATACATATGGCTGCACACTGTATTTTCGCGTATTTGCGTGCGTGCGGCTTGTTGTTGGCAAATAATCTAAACTGAAGAGGTCAACGAAAATCAACATGTTGGCGTTTGTCTCATATTCGTTTCAATTTGTATAAATGGATGACTATCTCCTTTTTGTCGTCGATATATTAACATTTTTATGTTGTGTTGTATATCTTAATTCAGTCTATTTGCCGTGATTTTTTGTTATTTGGATGTTTTATATTTATTAAAAATATTTGAATACTGATTGACATGAAGGCATTATTTAGATTTATGCTTGTGCTCGCCGTAGTTCCGGTGATATGGAGTTGCAGCGACGATGACGACAGAACGTCTGACACGACGCCGACTTATACGATACAGGGCAGCGCCAATGTAGTGGTGGGCGAGGAGAACCTGTACAGCATACCCAACCTGCCTGCCGGGGCGGGAGTTGAATGGAATGTCTCGACGACAGCCTTCTCGCTTGAGACGAAAGCCTATAACACTGTCAGTGTGACGGCTGCCGAGGCAGGCAATATAGCCATACTGAGCGGTATCGTGACCGACGGCTCGTCGCGCCTGGGTTCGGCAGCCATAGAAATTCGCTCTGTTGAGGCTGAATGACGATAGCGTTTTTTGTTCAAGATAACATCTTTTTGGGATTTTAGTTTAAGGTAAAAGGCGTTGCGCCGGTTGGGTTTTGTCCCCTTGCCGGCGCTTTTTCGTGCGGTGTTCGGCCTGGATGGGTGTTATAGGCCCTTATATGCCGTAAGTTTTTCCACGCTTCGGCATTATGTTGCCGCTTGTTTTCTTAATGTAGCGTAAATAAAGAAATAAGTGATAAAATGCGATATTTTTACTTTTAAAAATTTGCATATTGCTGAAATGTTAGTATCTTTGCCGACGCATTTACTAATCAAACGTATATCACAATGAGCAAACTTATCAAGCCCGTCGGATATAAGTCGCCGCTGGACATGCGGCAGACCGAGCAGGGCATAAAGCTTATAAAAGAGTTTTTTCAGCAGAACCTGTCAACAGAACTTCGCCTGCGGCGAGTCACGGCGCCGCTGTTTGTCCTTAAAGGATTGGGTATCAATGATGACCTTAACGGTGTTGAACGTCCCGTTACATTCCCCATCAGGGATCTTGGAGACGCAGAGGCAGAGGTGGTTCATTCGCTCGCTAAGTGGAAAAGACTTACCCTGGCCGACTATTCGATAGAGCCTGGCTACGGGGTGTACGCCGACATGAACGCGATACGTGCCGACGAGGAGCTTGACAACCTGCATTCGCTTTATGTAGACCAGTGGGACTGGGAGGCCGTGATGACCCGTGAGCAGCGTAACATTGACTTCCTCAAGAGCGTCGTGCGCCGTATATACGCGGCAATCAGGCGTACCGAGTATCTTGTTTGCGAGCGATATTCGGCCTTGAAGCCGTTTTTACCGGAGGAAATACACTTCGTACACAGTGAGGATCTGCTCGAGATGTATCCCGACAAGGATCCGAAAGAGCGTGAAAACCTGGTATGCAAGAAGTACGGGGCTGTATTTATAATAGGTATAGGCGGCAAGCTGGCCGACGGTAAGCCGCATGACGGTCGCGCGCCGGATTATGATGACTGGACAACGGAAACAGGCAAAGGCCATAAAGGCCTTAACGGCGACATCCTTATATGGTATCCTACGCTCGACAGGGCCGTCGAACTGTCGTCGATGGGTATTCGTGTAGACAAGGAAGCGTTGCTGCGCCAGCTCGAACTGACCGGTCAGCAGGAACGTAAGGAGCTGTATTTCCATAAAAAACTGCTGTCAGGCGAGCTGCCTCTGAGTATCGGCGGCGGTATAGGCCAGAGCCGTTTGTGCCTCGTATTGCTGCACAAGGCCCATCTTGGGGAAATCCAGGCAAGTATATGGCCTTGTGAAATGATAAAGGAATGTGAGGAGTTGGGAATGACGCTGATATGATATTAAATTAAGAATTAAGAGTTAAGAATTAAGAAAAATACCTTTGTCAATTGTCAATGCATACTTTCTTAATTCTTAACTCTTAATTCTTAATTCCCGAAGCTCTTAATTCTTAATTATCAATTGATTTCCAGTTTCAGCATTTCGCTTAACTTCTCGAACGCCTTGTTTTCTCGTTTCAATTCGTCAAAACGTTCCTTGTTGGTAAGGATAGGCTTGATTTCCTCAGGTTTGGCGAGCCTTATGTTAAGCGTTATTGCGCTGTTCTTGAGCGCGAGCGCGAGCGTGTTGCGTATCCGCCCTTTGATTTTCATAATGTCGTCGAGAAGAATCTGGTTGTCCACAACAACCTCAATGTCCGGAAAGCTGGTAATGACAGGAGCCATGTTCTTCATCCTCGCCGCGATACCGGTCATCTGTTGCGGCATTCGGTTGCACATTGACGTCCATTGAGTCAGTAGCTGCTCGTTGGTGAACTCCTGCCTGTCGCCAGTATCGTTGTCGTTTGTTGCCGTCTCGATAATTTGTTGCGGCTCTTCACTCCTGCGCCTGAGGTTGTCGAATGTCTTGCCGATTTTTCCCAGTTTAAGTCCCCTTGGCATGGTCGGAGAAGGCGTAGCGGAGCCACCATTAGCGTTGTTTCCGGGTGCAACGTTCACGTTGCTATTCTCAGTTTGTGGCGCTTGTTGCGCATGTATGTTGCCGTCGTGCGACGAAACTGCCGTGCGACGGTTAACGGGAGGCTCAGCCTTGGCCACCTGCATAGCCTCTGTCAGCTGAACGCTCATAAGTCTTTTGAACAGGGATTTCAGTCTCTTAGGGCTACGCCCCGCGCCAGCGCCGTCGTCATCGGGCTGCGTTATCTGCGATATTTCTATCAACGTAAGTTCTACCAATAGCCTTTTGTTGCCGCTTTGGCGGTAATTAATGTCGCAGTCGTTCATTATCTTCAACGCTTTATACAGGAAGTTGGCCGGGCATTTCTTTGCTTGTTCCTTGTATTTTTCTGCCTGCCGTGCTCCTGTCTGCAGCAACTGTATTGTCTGTTCGTCCTTAGCCATGAGCACGTTTCTTACGTGTACGGCCAGACCGCTTATCAGATTACCTCCGTCAAAGCCTTTGTTTATTATGTCGTTAAGCAGCACCATGACGTCGGCAGTCTTGTTTTCAAGACTTAGGTCAATGATGTTGAAGTAGTTGTCCGTATCGAGTACGTTAAGATCTTCAATGACTTTCTTGTATGTTATGTTGCCTTGACAGAAGCTGGCGGCCTGGTCGAACACTGAGAGTGCGTCTCTCATGCCACCGTCAGCCTTCTCGGCAATGACGTTGAGGGCCTCCTCCTCGTATGTTATTCCTTCTTTCTCGGCCACCATCTTGAGCTGTCCAATGATTCCCTGGACAGTCATACGCTCGAAATCATATATCTGGCAACGCGATATTATGGTAGGAAGTATCTTGTGCTTCTCGGTTGTCGCGAGAATGAAAATTACATGGGCAGGCGGTTCTTCGAGTGTTTTGAGGAAAGCGTTGAACGCCGCCGTCGACAGCATGTGAACCTCGTCGATGATGAATACCTTATATTTGCCGACCTGAGGAGGTATGCGCGTCTGTTCCATAAGCGCCTTGATATTCTCCACGGAGTTGTTGCTTGCGGCGTCGAGCTCGAAGATATTGTATGAGCGTTGCTCGTTGAAAGCCTTGCAACTCTCGCATTCGTTGCATGCTTCGCCGTCACTTGTTGGGTTCTGACAGTTGATTGCTTTGGCGAAAATGCGTGCGCAGGTAGTCTTGCCCACGCCCCTTGGCCCGCAGAACAGATATGCATGAGCCAGCTTGCCGCTCTTGACGGCGTTCTTCAGCGTGGTTGTCAGGGCGCTTTGTCCTACCACAGCGTCAAACGACATCGGCCTGTACTTGCGTGCGGAAACTATGTATTCTTTCATTCTGGGTAGTTAAAGGAGTTAAGGTTGTTAAAGTAGTTAAGGGTAAAAGTCTTGTTGCCGTGCTTTTTCCCCTCTTTATTCATTTACTTTTTCACCTTTATTTATTTCTCAGTGCAAGTCCGTCCTTGAATGCGTTGCCTACCTTTTCACCGACGACGAGATAGTCGTTGTTCACAGGATCGAAAGTTATGGGGCGCAGTTTTGCCGGGTCAATCTTGCCTTTTTCGTTGAGAATGCTCTCGTCAGCGGATACGTTTACGATACGTCCTACCAAGTGGCATGACTCAGGGTCGTACGAAACAAGTTCGCATTCAACAGTCATGGGTAGTTCCTCTATGACTGGTGCGTTGACGAACTCCGACTTAACGGCATGGAAACCGGCTTTGGCGAATTTGTCGGGAGTCTTGTTTGCCGATTCCACTCCTACGTAGTCGCAAGCCACGAGAGTGTCAACCGTAGCCATGCTTACTGTAAATGCCTTTGTGGCAAGCAGGTTCTTCACGGTTTTGTGGTCTGCGCTGAGGCATAGGTTGATACGGTCGTCATAGTCAATGCCGCCCCATGCGGCGTTCATGGCGTCAGGATTGCCGTTCTCGTCATATGTTCCTACTATGAATACCGGTTGCGGATATGTCCACGGTTTTGCTCCGAAGTTCTTTCTCATGATGTTCTTTTTTAGATATTTTCCTGTTTATTTGAGGAGCAAATATAATAAAAAAAACATGCCTGGCCAAATTTCGGCAAGACAATCTATATAAATCAAGCCCTACCGTCAGCAGCGGTAGGGCTTGTATGTCAGAACCTCGTGAGTTGCAGGGTTGCGTAATCAGAGCGAAGTACGAGGTTGTCGCCGTCGGCAACCACCACTTCAAACGTTGTCCCGTTGGCGTTCATGCCGAACGGCAGCAGGTCTTCCACGGTGGCGTCAACGCCGTTGTCGCTCGTGTTGGCACGCTGCTTGAACTCGCGCATTACCACTTTCTTGCGGCCGTCCTTGTACTCGAAGCGCCCGATGAACGACCCGTAGCCGTTAGGGCCCTGCTTCTCGGCCACCTCTACCACCATGCGCGTGATACTGTAATATATCCTTTCGCACTCGTGCATCTGGCCGTCGGCCGTTGTCTCGAAGCGCTCCAGTCGCCAGCGGCCCTCTATATCCTCGTCGATAGGGTCTTTCCAGTCGCATCCGCAGCAGAGGATGCACGCCAAAACGGCCATGAAGGCCACTCTCGTTATTTTGCCCATAGTAATCCAGTTTTTCTTATTGTCAACATGCCTCCCGTGCTGTTGCCGAGGTAATTGCCGTCGTCAACGCCGCAGCTCGCCGTGAACTGCCAGCCCTTGAGGCTCTTGGGGCTGTATGAAACCTCGAACAACATGCTGTTCTGGTGGCGCTTTTCGTCAAGCGGTTCGTCGTAGGTTCCCCAATGGCGGGCGAACGACAGCAGCATGCGGTATGTCCATTCGTCAGACGGGTCGCCGCTCAGGCCGATGTGGTGAGCTTTCACGCGGTTGCTTCGGAAGTACAGGCGGCCGTCCGAATTGTACGACGGTCCCACTACGAAGGGATTTCCGATATTCTGTCCCCAGTGTGTCCAGGGATAAGTCATGTGGTTGTAATAGTTGTCGCGGCCGCTCATCTGCAGGTCGCCGAACGAGCCGCCGACGCCGTCGTAGAGTATCGGACCCGTCTGATCTGTCGTGTTCAGGCCTTCCCACAGCACCTTAGTTACAAACGGGTTCTTTGGAACGGTGATCTCAACGCCTATGTGTCCGTCCTTCCACCGGCCATACTGCCACGTCAGCTGTGAGTGGTCGTCGAAGAAGTGCTCGTAATACAGGCGTGCCTTCCATGTCTTTGCCTCGTAGTTAAGGGCAAAGTTCCAGCTGCCTGTATGGTTGCCGTCGATGTTTTCGAGCGTACTTTCCTGCTTTGGTATTAGCGCCTTGAAGAAGTCCTTTATGCCGTTGGGCATGTTGGCCACGCACGTTATCGAGCCGTCGGCGTTCTTCTGCCATAGGCTTCCGCCGAATTGCGCCGTCTCGAGCATGCCTATCTCCATGGTAAGGGGAAACTTCTCGACGTTGCCCACACGGAACATCAGCGACTTGGTATGGTAGATGTTGTTCTTTGAGAACTTCTGTCCGGCAGCCACGAAGTCCTCGCGCCATCCTCCGTCGGTCATCACTCCGTAGCCGATGTGTCCCTTAATGCCGAGCCATCCTTTGGTGAACGGCACGTCCCAATACTTCTTTACCTCGAGGCGTACCTGCGGAATGGGGCGTGCGTTAGGGCCTTCAACCATCATTCCGCTCGACAGCCGCATGTCCTTTTCCAACGGGAACGCACCCCGTTCTTTGCTGCCGATGCTAAGGTTTATTACCTTCCACGATATGTCGGCATACGCCTGCTGCACCACGAAGGGCGCTGTCTGGTCGATGGTGCCGGCCAGGTCGAGCCCGGCCTCTACGCTCCAGCCCTTGCCCAGGTCAGTGTCATACTTCACTCCGGCGCGCAGGTAGCCGCTGTTCGGCCGCTCCGAGGACAGGCCGTAGCGGTTGGCCGTGAACCATAGCGGCGCATACTCGCCCGTAGAGGCCTTGCCGGACAACTCGATTTTGTACGTCAGCGAGTCGCCCCGTGCGCCTGCCGTGGCCGCGCATAGCGGCAACATGGCTGCCATCAAATACTTGATTATTTTCATCCGAATAGTTTGTAGAGAATTAATAAACGGCAATGTCATGCCGCGTACAGTCTTTATTTAGCGACGGCAAAAGTACAACAAATTTCCCGTTCTGTAAAATTATTGTCAAGGAAAGTGCGTAATGCCTTCACATGTGCATGCCGACGGTAATACCATATGTCTGAAAAATGTAAGCCGTAAGCCGTGTTTTCCTTACGGTTTATGTTGTAAAACAGGCTTATAGATATAGCTGTTAAGTAAACACGTGAACTTTGGTTACGATGTAAAAGACCGCCTTTAAGGCTGCAAAAGGTGGCCTTTTACAACGCCGTTGACCGTCTTTCAGCGTGTAAAAGATGGCCTTTTGCGAAGTGGTTGGCGGCATGTAAACATTAAAAAAAGCAAAAAACGTTTGTCCCGTGTCGCTTTTTTGACTTGTCATACGTTATTGAAATATAGATGTTAAAACATTTTCGTATTATGAAAAAGAACTTATTTTTGGTTGTTTCAGCAGTGTTCTTTGCTGTATGTACATTCAAGGCTTCGGCACAGACTGTCGGTTTCGGCAAGTTCAGGGGCGTGTGGGCAAGCGCCAAGCAAGAGGCTGTTATAACGGATTCGGTGATGATGTATTTCGCGAAAGACACCGTTACGGGCAACGGTTCGGCGGTGCTGTTGGTGCCGTCGCGTGGTATCGGCATGCTTACGACATTCACGAAGGATACCGTTATGCTGGCCAAGGCCGCAGGATATGACTTGTCGCTGACAGCCGACGGCTCTCTGAGCATAGACGGTAACCTGTTGAAAAAGGTGGAAGACATGGACATCGTGCAGCCATACGACATGCCTTACGCAACGGACAAGTCGCAGATAGGCCGCTGTCTGCAGGAGTGGCAGCTCGGCACGGTGGTTGAGACAAGCGGCAACGACGTTATTGTGATGATTGGAACGAACCGCAACTCGTTCATGTACGGCATATCCGGAGGCATGGTCTACCTGCGCGCGGCGGCTCTGTTGCAGTGTAATGAAGGCTCGCTGTTCATCCAGAACATCCGCATGATGAAGAATCCTAATACGGATGAGTTCTCGAATAACTTTTTCTACGACAGCCATGAATTCCTGACAAACCTGCCGCCGATAGACATCTCGAAGTTCAATCCTACACAATGTGTATTCGCCGGCGACATGTTTATTTATTGGTCGTACCTAAGCCACACGGCCGACAACATCAAGGTAAACGGTTGCGGTGAGACGTATTCATACGACCGCCCGACAAAAGATACGCTGGGGCTGATAGAATGGATAAAGTACGAGCCGTACAACGCAAAGACAATCAACAGCCTGGCGTATTGCGTGAAACCGTAAAATGTTTTGGACTTGCAGTAAAACGTTTACCACCTTCATATTATAATATGTGTAACTTTGCGGCGTAAAACAAGACATTGAATTTATGGAAAGCAACAATGGTAACGGCAGACCTTACATAGTCTGCCACATGATGTCGTCGGTTGACGGGCGCATAGACTGCTCTATGACCGAGAATCTTGGTGATACTGACGCCTACTATGCAGCCCTGGATGAGCTGGAGTGCGACGCCGACCTGTCCGGACGCGTAACAATGCAGATGCATACGGCGCTGCCGGGCACGTTCAAGGCCACTGACTCTACGCCGATAGGCCGTGAGGAATGGCGCAATGCCGGGCACGGCGGCAAGTATGAAATAGCCATCGACACGCACGGCACGCTGTTATGGCCCGACAGCGCGGCGCAGGATAACCTGCTCGTAATCACTGACGAGGCATGTCCTCGCCAGTATCACGACCGCCTAACGGCGCAGGGCATATCGTGGATAGCGTGCGGGCGCCGCGGCATAGACCTCAGCCGCGCCATGCAGATACTCCGTTCGGAGTTTTCTGTAGAGCGGCTTGCCGTTGTAGGCGGTGGCCATATCAACGCCGCCTTCCTTACCGCGGGACTCCTCGACGAGGTCAGCCTCATGGTAGGTGCCGGCATTGACGGGCGCAAGGGCATGACAGCCGTCTTCGACGGGATAGAGGATATGGACTATCCTACCACCACGATCAAGCTCGTCGGCGTAAAGCGGGTGGGCGAGAACACCGTTTGGATAAGGTATAAGAAGTGAAGAACGAAGGACGAAGAGTGAAGAATCCCTTTTGATTTTTCACTCTTCATTTTTATATTTTTACTCAAAAGCAACATTTTCGCTATATTTGTTTTACGAATATAGAATGCGGCTCGGCAATGGAATGTCAAAAAACTTCTTTTTTTCTTTCCTTTGCGCCCGCCTTTTAGTATATTTGCAGGCGTAATCAAAGAATGAGGCCTATGGCATAAAACTGACTTAAGGCATAAAATAAAGAAGCGTTAGCTTTGTATTCTTGTTTCGGGAAATCGCCAATATAGAAGAAACGCCAAGAGTAAAAGTTGATGTTCACGCACCTAAGGGCGTGGGCTTTTCCTCGTGTATGGCGTTGTGGTGTTTGGCGATACCTTCGAAACATAGGCGAAGTTATAAGTCCACGCTTTTTTATTGTCATCATCCAACCATCTAAGGACTTTCACATTTATCATTCATTAACCTGCGAAAGACTAAAAAAGCATGAAAAAAACAATTACACTGGCACTGCTGTCAGCCATGCTGTTGCCGTATTCAGCCAATGCACAGGGCGTGAAATTCGGCAAAAGATACATGAAACAACGCGTTGAGCAACGCCGGCAGAATGCGGCTAAGGAAGCCGTGGCCAAGGCTGCGAAGGAGACGGCAGTACTTAAAGCAAGTTCAGACAACATCCTGGACGAGTATGAGGAGAAGGACGGCGACCGCATTTTCCGTTACGTCTACGCCTATGACAAGGACAATATGCGCTCGTCAGAGAGAATCTACATGAAGGAAAAGACAGACGGAAAGTGGGGAGCGGAGAAGGAGATAACCACCGGAACCTACAAATATGAGTACGACTCGCAAAAACGTCTGTCGGTAAAGACCGTAACGTACACAGCCAACGACTACTTTGAGTCATACCGGGTAACGGTAAGTTACGGCGATGGCATAACCGAATACGAGAAGGTAGAATTGAACGAATATGGCCAGGCCGACGACCCTATCGAGCGTTGGAGCTATTATGATAACGGTGTCCTGGCTTCGTTTACCAACTATCGGCATAATTCCGGCACAGTTTCATCCACGTTCGACACCGATGGCGTAAATACAGGTTACGTGTTCCACGGCCGTAAAATTACTTTCGGTGGCGAGCTGAACAATGCCGTCGTGACTTATTATGACCAGGATGGATGGGACGACGAGACTCAATCGTACCTGTCATGGAAGCAGACTGCTCAGGAAACTTACAAGTATGATGCCTCTAACGGCAAGTTGGTTGAATATACGGTTGACAGGGAATATTACGATAAGAAGAAGCAGACGTACACTTATGACAAGCTTGGCCGCCTCGTTGCAATCAGCGAATACGGCGAAGCAGGTGACGACGTAGTTGAGCCCGGAGGCGACCTGAACGGTGACGGGGTGATAGACGAGAACGACAGGCCTGCCACAAGCATTGCGAAGGTGACTTCGACGGACGCCACGGAGTGGGAGCTTGATTTCGAGGAGGCTTATACTTACCTTAACGATGAAGTGTACGGAGTGGGCAACTCGTGGCATGACGTATTCGGCATGGACGGCCCGTTGACACGCATCGACGTTACCGAATATGGCGTAGAGTCGGCGACAATATTCAACCGTGATGCGAACGGCAAGTTGACAAGCGTAACTATGGAGGGTAATAACGGGCTTGACGACAATGCGAAACTTACCATAACAGTTGACGGTAACGGATATGTAACCAAGATTGAGGATGAATATTCATACGACGACGGCATTTATTCGGATCACACTCTCGTTACCACGGAATACACTTGGGTTAACGCTGAGGCTATAAAGGCTGTGTACACCGAAAAACGCGAATATAAAGGGCCTAATGATAACTACTCAGAAGAATGGCAGGAAACCGAGAACTACGCTTATTCTGACGGCAAGGTGACAATCACGAAGTACGGTAATAACGATGAAACGCCTGAATCCAAGACTGTAATCGAGGAGAATGGAGCGAATCGCAGGGTAGAAAATAAAAAGTATAACAGCTATACCGAAGACGATTACATTGCCATTAACGTACAGACTGAGGATGTATCGTTCGTAAGACCTAACCTTGCAGCCGACTTGGAAGGCATGACGGCCGACAGTACCATAGTAGTATCTGTGGAGGGACGCGTGGTTTGTGCTTACGAAGGGTATTGGAATACACAGCTCGGATTGACCTCTGTTGATTTTGACAATATGGATTATTACGTCAACACGATATCGGGCTCGACGTATTTCACCGTAGAGCACGACGGCAACGAGACTTTCTGCCGTGACATCAAGGGTTTGCCAATTTATATTCTGACCGACGGACGGCTGACGAAAGAGTATAAGTATTACGAACCGTCGTATGGCCATGGCGGGACAGTAGACCCGCAAGAGCCTGAGACGGCCATGCGTGCGGCGTCAATTCCACAGGGACAGGCGTATGACGAAATCACGTATGTGTATGACGCTGACGGCCGTCTGGCAGGCAAGACGGAAGTGTCGGTAGACGAGGACGGTACACGTACCGAGGAAATCAAGCTGGAATATACGTATGACGAGACATCCGGCATAACGTCGGTAGAGGCTAACGCACAGGTAGGCGTTACCCTTGACGGACGCCGTATAGGTCTTTCTGACAACAGTGCGTTTAGCGTATATACCATCGGCGGGCAGGTAATTGCAGCCGGAGTGACATCATATACTTTCAGTTCGCCGGGCATTTACATCGTAAACGCAGCGGGAATAAAGACTAAGGTGTCAGTGAAGTAAACCCAATTGATGGTCTTTTGCTTTGTAAAAGGCCGTCAATCGCAAGCCAAAAGGCCGTCTTTTAGAGTGTAAAAGACGGCCTTTTGTAATGTATTGAATATCAGGCTGTTGCATAATAGGTTTCATTGGCCTTAAATGTATGCCGTAAATGCTGATGAAGACGGATATGAAATGATAGAGAATATAAGCGGAAAATCCACATGCTTTGCTATTAAATGCATGTGGATTTTCCGTTGTTTGTTTTTATCTTTTCACTTAAACTATTTCCTTTCCGCCAAGGAACACTCTGCTAACGATTGGCGAAGTGTAGGCGTAAGGAATAAAGTCTACCGACGGTATAGGTTCGGTGATGAAGAAGTTTGCTACCTTGCCCGGTGCTATCGAGCCGTAGTCGCCGCTCAATCCCATTGCGTATGCGGCGTTGATTGTGGCGGCGTTGATAGCCTCAGACGGCAGGAGGCGCATTTTGATGCAGGCCAGTGAGACTACGAACTTCATGTCGCCCGACGGCGTTGAGCCAGGATTGTAGTCGCTTGCGACGGCAACTCCCAGTCCGGCGTTTATCATCTTGCGTGCCGGGGCGTAAGGCATGTTGAGGAAGAACGACGTGCCTGGCAGTACCGTGGGCATTGTTCCGCTGTTCTTTAGAATGTCAAACTCGCTCTCGGGCATGTTCTCAAGGTGGTCAACCGACAGTGCGCCGTGCTTTACTCCGACGGGAAGTCCGCCCGTTGCGGCCAGCTCGTCTACATGTATTTTGGGCTTCATGCCCCACCGTGCGGCGGCTTCGAGTATGCGGTCGGTATCCTCTGGAGTGAAGAAACCTTCGTCGCAGAACACGTCAACGTAGTCGGCAAGCTTCTCGTGGCCTACCTCCGGCAGCATTTCATTTATTATAAGGTCTACGTATTCATCGTGACTGTATTGCCGTCCTATGGCGTGAGCGCCGAGAAAAGTCGACACAACGCGCATTGGCACGCTCTCTTTTATCCTGCGTATTACCCGCAACATCTTCAGTTCGTCGGCCGTGTTGAGGCCGTAACCGCTCTTTATCTCAACGCAGCCCGTGCCCTTGCGCATTATCTCTTCAGCCCTGCGCATGGCCTGGCGGTACAGTTCGTCCTCGCTGGTAGCGTGCAGCAGGTCGGCCGAATTGAGTATTCCGCCGCCTCGCCGTGCAATTTCAGCATAGCTGAGCCCCATGATTTTATCAACGAACTCACCCTCGCGGCTGCCTGCGTAGACAATGTGCGTGTGCGGGTCGCACCACGACGGCATGACTATACAGCCCTCGGCGTTAATCTCTTTATCAACGGCAAAGCCCTCGGAAGGCATGTCGTTCATGCTTCCGAAGAATGAAATAAGTCCGTTTTCAACAAGTAGCCAGGCGTTGTCTATCGTTCCGAGACATTGCATCTCGCTACCATGTAGGCGCAGTAGACCCTTGTCGGCTATTCCGGCAAGGGTCTTTATGTTACTTATAAGCAGGCGCATTATTCTCCAAAAAGTCTATCGAACGTTTGATATAAGGGTACATCACCTCGTCGTTGACGATGAACGGCACAACCTCGCGGTATGATTTGAACAGGCGTTGGATGACTGGCGACGACTTCAGCGGGCGTCTGAACTCTAACGCCTGTGCGGCGTTGAACAGCTCGATTGCCAACACGCGCTCGGTGTTCAGCACCACCTTATATAATTTGATGGCTGCGTTGGCGCCCATGCTGACATGGTCTTCCTGTCCCTGACTTGACGGAATGCTGTCAACTGACGACGGAGTGCAGAGGCTCTTGTTAAGACTTACGACGGAAGCGGCCGTGTATTGCGTTATCATGAATCCGCTGTTGACACCCGGATTGGCAACGAGGAAGCTCGGAAGTCCGCGCGTTCCCGACACAAGTTTGTATATACGGCGCTCTGATATGTTGGCAAGCTCGCTCACGGCGATGGCGAGGAAGTCCATCGGCAGGGCTATCGGCTCGCCGTGGAAGTTGCCGGCTGAAATCACGAGGTCGTCGTCGGGGCATACTGTGGGGTTGTCCGTGGCGGAGTTTATCTCCGTGTCAATTACCGAATAGACGTATGCCAGCGTGTCTTTCATCGCTCCGTGAACCTGCGGAACGCAACGGAAAGAGTACGGGTCCTGTACGTACGACTTCGGTTTCTCCACTATCTCGCTGCCCTCAAGCAGTTCCCTCATGCGCCGTGCAGTCTCAATCTGCCCTTTGTGGGGGCGCACCTGGTGCACAGCGTCGGTAAACGGCTCAACAAGGCCGCAGTAAGCGTCGAGCGACATGGCAGCTATTGCGTCGGCCCAGTCGCTCAACCTCTGGCTGTTCAATATCGCCCAAACGGCAAACGCGCTCATGTTCTGGGTACCGTTGAGCAGCGCCAGTCCCTCCTTTGAACCGAGTTGAATAGGTTTCCAGCCGTTCTTTCGCAGCACTTCGGCGCCTGTCATTATCTTGCCTTTGTACTCAACTTCGCCTAATCCTACAAGAGGCAGGCACAGATGGGCCAACGGAACGAGGTCGCCTGACGCCCCGAGAGAGCCTTGCATGTAAACAATCGGGTAAACTTCGTTGTTGAAGAAGTCGACAAGACGTTCAACTGTGTCGAGCTTGCAACCTGAATATCCGTAGCTGAGCGACTGTATTTTCAGCAGCAACATTATCTTTACTATCTCGTTAGGCACACGGTCGCCGGTGCCGCAGGCGTGCGACATCATCAGGTTTATCTGCAACTGGGCGAGGTGGTCTTTGCCTATCGACACGTTGCAGAGCGACCCGAAGCCGGTTGTTACTCCGTAGATAGGTGTCTTTGTTTCTGCTATCTTCTTGTCAAGGTACTCACGGCAGCGTACGATTCGTTGTTTGGCGTCCTCGCTAAGCTCTATTTTGTAACCGTTTTTTATTATTTCCCCGATGCGTTCAATTGTCAAATGCTCGGCTGATATTTGGTGAACCATAATATTATATGTTTTTATATGTGGAATTAAAAATTAAGAGTTAAGAATTAAGAAAAATACTATTTACAGTAAAACAATCTGCAAGTCATGTTTTCTTAATTCTTAACTCTTAATTCTCAATTAAAAAATTTCATTTATAACGCTGTCGTCTACCAGGTTGGGCATTGTCACTTTAAGGCCTGGTGTGCGCTCCATCTCGCGCACGATGCTGTGCATTGAGCCTTCGTTACGTGCCCAGCTACGGCGTGCTATGCCGTTGTTCACGTCCCAGAACAACATTTCACGGATGTGGCGTTCACTGTCTTCGCCACCGTCAATAACCATTCCGAAGCCGCCGTTGATGACCTCTCCCCAGCCGACTCCGCCTCCGTTGTGCAGCGAAACCCACGTTGCGCCGCGGAAAGAATCGCCTATCACATTCTGCACAGCCATGTCGGCGCAGAACTGCGAGCCGTCATAGATGTTACTTGTCTCGCGGAACGGCGAGTCTGTTCCTGACACATCGTGGTGGTCGCGGCCAAGAACAACGGGACGGGTGATTTCCCCACGCTTGATGGCTTCATTGAAAGCGAGGGCTATCTTGGTGCGTCCCTCAGCGTCAGCGTAAAGTATTCGTGCCTGCGAACCTACCACAAGGTGGTTGCGTCCGGCCTCTTTTATCCAATGGATGTTGTCGTCCATCTGTCCTTGTATTTCCTCGGGTGCGGTTTTCTTGATTTCCTCCAGTACTTCAGCTGCTATGCGGTCAGTGACAGCGAGGTCGTCAGGATTGCCTGAAGTGCAGACCCAACGGAACGGGCCGAAGCCGTAGTCGAAGAACATCGGGCCCATGATGTCCTGCACGTATGACGGATAACGGAACCTGCCATCTGGCAACATGATGTCTGCCCCGGCACGTTCAGACTGGAGGAGGAAGGCGTTTCCATAGTCGAAGAAGTACATGCCGCGCTCCGTCAGCTTGTTGATGGCTGCCACCTGGCGGCGCAATGAAGCCTGCACACGGTTGCGGAACTCATCCGGATCGTCGGCCATCATCTTCTTTGACTCCTCCAATGTCATGCCGACAGGATAGTAACCGCCAGCCCACGGGTTGTGAAGCGAGGTCTGGTCGCTACCCAAATCCACCTTAATGTCTTCCTCTGCGAGGCGCTCCCAAAGGTCAACCACGTTGCCGACGTAAGCCATCGACACCGTCTTACGCTCCTCAACGGCCTTGCGGACGGACGGAATAAGCTCGTCAAGACTTGTGTGCAGCTCGTCAACCCATCCCTGGTCGTAACGCTTCTGGGCAGCAAGCGGATTGATTTCAGCCACCACGCTGACAACACCAGCTATGTTTCCGGCCTTAGGCTGTGCGCCTGACATGCCGCCAAGACCCGACGAAACGAACAGCATTCTGTGTATATCCTTGCGTCCCGGCTGCTTCTTGAGTTGCATGCGGGCGGCGTTCATCACGGTGATTGTCGTGCCGTGGACAATTCCCTGCGGGCCGATGTACATATAGGAACCGGCCGTCATCTGTCCGTATTGGCTCACACCGAGGGCGTTCATGCGCTCCCAGTCGTCGGGCTTAGAGTAGTTCGGGATTACCATACCGTTTGTTACGACAACTCGCGGAGCGTTCTTATGCGACGGGAAGAGACCGAGCGGATGGCCCGAGTACATCACGAGGGTCTGCTCGTCGGTCATTTCGCTGAGGTATTTCATCGTCAGGCGATATTGCGCCCAGTTCTGGAAGATTGCTCCGTTGCCGCCGTAAATGATGAGTTCGTGCGGATGTTGCGCCACGGCAGGGTTCAGGTTGTTCTGTATCATTAGCATGATTGCCGCCGCCTGGAGCGACTTGTGCGGGTATTCGTCTATCGGGCGTGCATACATCTCGTACCTCGGGCGGAAGCGGTACATGTAAATGCGGCCGAATTTCTCAAGCTCTTCGGCGAACTCAGGCGCCAATGTGGCATGGAACTTCTTGGGAAAATACCTCAAGGCGTTGCGCAACGCCAGCTTCTTCTCTTCTTTTGTAAGTATATCCTTGCGCTTAGGCGCATGGTTGATTTCGGTGTCATATGGCATCGGTTCCGGCAACACGTCGGGAATACCGGCGCGTATGTCAGCTGCAAATTCTTCTTTTGTCATTGTGTTTTGAATTTTGTAGTTAAAGGAGTTAAAGTAGTTAACGCTCCCTGCGGTCGCTAAGTAGTTAAAGTCATTACCCTTGTTGGGTGTTGTCTTGACATTATCTGAAAAGGTATTGACTTTAACTACTCTGACTACTCTAACTACTTTAACTACTTATTATTAATTATGAATTAACTTTTCCACTATCTCCATTACCTCGCGTTCAGCCTTATCGGCCTCGGCCATCAGGTTGTTGGCCTCGTTGATGAGGGCTTCCGCCTGCGCCTTGTCCTTCAGGGAAGAGGCGTTGATTTTGACGTTGAGGCCGGCTCCGAGCACTGCCGCGCGAGCAGCCAGGGCGCCGACGCCGGCGTCTGACACGCTGTTGGGATTGCCTGTCTCGGCCATCTCCTTGCAAATCTCGAATGCCTTGAACGATGCCTTCATCGTTTCGAGAGGCACTTGGGCGGCAAACAGCGTAGCCTTTTGTATGGCTTCGGAGCGCAGGCGCTTGTCTTCGTCAGTGTTCTTGGGCATTCCGAATGCTGCCATTATGCGGTTGAAAGCCTCCGTATCCTCGTCGACGAGGTGCAGCAGCTCGGCTTCAAGCTCAACGCCTTTGTCCGCCCAACGGCTAAACTCCTCCCAACGGTCGTCCCATCCGGGCTTGTGTGCCGACAGGTTGGCCACCATTGTGCCTAACGCGGCGCCAAGAGCGCCCATGTAAGCGGCTACCGAACCACCGCCGGGAGCAGGCGACTCACGCAGCGTCTCGTCGGCAAACCCCTTAACGGTGAGTGCCGTCAGCTTGTCTGCGCCGTCCTTGCCGGCGTCGAGCAGGTATTCTATTACCTTCTCCTTAGGTTCAAACGGACGCAGGTCAGACAGTCCCATCGACTTTATGGCTATGTCGAGAATATCCTCCTTGGGTATTCCCGTAGAGCGGTGTTGCTTACGCAGGAAGTGCTTGCCGGCGTCAATCAGCGCACGTTCGGGCACCAATCCTACAATCTCCGTGCCCGTAACACGCACTCCGCGGGCCTCCGCACAGCGGCACACTTCGTCGAAAGCGGCGTGCAGCGGAGTAGTGTTGATGTCGGTGATGTTCATCGAAACCTGCGCAATGCCGTATTCCTTGATGTACCATCCGATAGCTTTCGTGCCCTTGAGCGTGCCCGGAATCATCACGGGTTTGCCGTTCTCGTCGCGGCGAATCTCGCCCGTTATGGGATTGCCGATACGTTCAGGACGGCCCTTTTCGCGAACGTCGAATGCTATGGCGTTGGCACGTCGTGTTGATGTAGTGTTGAGGTTGAAGTTTACGGCGATAAGGAAGTCGCGCGCGCCGACTACCGTGCAGCCCGTGCGTGCTATGCTCTCGTCGTAAGGACGTGCGCCGAAGTCAGGAGCCTTGGCCGGGTCTGCCAGCTTCTCAGGTATCGCCTCATACTCGCCCGCGCGGCATACGGCCAGGTTGCGGCGCTCGGGTTTCAGTGCCGCCGCCTCGTAGCAGTAGCACGGAATGCCCGTCTCCGTAGCGATACGCTCGGCAAG
>NZ_JACJJG010000299.1 GCF_016899855.1 Marseilla massiliensis | reverse complement strand
GGTATGTAGGTTATGTCGGCCACCCACAGCTGGTTCGCGGCGGTAGGCGTGAAGCCGCGCACGAGGTTCTTCCACTTGTGGTAGCGGTGGTTGGAGTCGGTCGTGCGGCGGGGCTTCGGGCGCGCCAGCACGAGGCCCCGCCGGCGGAGAAGGCGGAAGAAGCGGTCGCGGCCGGGCATCCGTTCGCGGCCGAAGACCGAGCAGAGCATCAGCCACAGCTTGCGGCAGCCTATGCCCGG
>NZ_JACJJG010000298.1 GCF_016899855.1 Marseilla massiliensis | reverse complement strand
CCCGGGAACGTGGACGACCGTGAGCCATTGAAGGACAAGAACTTTACGCAAAGGCTTTTCGGCAAGATTTTTGCCGATAGAGGCTACATAAGCCAGGAGCTTTTTGAAAGTCTCTTCATTGACGACATACACCTTGTGACCAAACTCAAGAAGAACATGAAGAACTCGCTCATGGACCTGCACGACAAAATCCTGCTGCGGAAAAGGGCGCTCATTGAAACCGTCAACGACGAACTCAA
>NZ_JACJJG010000297.1 GCF_016899855.1 Marseilla massiliensis | reverse complement strand
AATTTAAAAACTTTTCGACTTGCGCTTGTGGCGCTGTTCACGCTCATCGTGGGCTCGCTGTCGGCGCAGACAATCAAAGGAAATGTGAAAGATTCCAACGGAGAGGCCGTCATCGGCGCAACAGTCCTCGAAAAAGGGACTAAAAACGCCGTAGTGACCGATATCGACGGAAACTTCGAAATCAAAACCTCCGGCAGTAACGAGCTGCAGTTTTCATACATTGGTATGAAGCCGCAGACG
>NZ_JACJJG010000296.1 GCF_016899855.1 Marseilla massiliensis | reverse complement strand
TATGTAGTACTGGTTGTCTTTCTTCGGGTAGGAGTTGAACCGCTCGCGCAGCTGCAGGTACTTGTCCCTGTTATACAACGACACATCCAAGCCCCTGATAGGCCTGTTGAAGACGCTAAGGCGCCTGAACGCCGACACGATGGTGGCACGTGTCAACGCTCTCGTCGACGAGTTCGGCCTCAGCCGCACACGAGACCATAACTTCGCCTATTACGGCGGCGACGCCAACCTTGGCGTGTCG
>NZ_JACJJG010000295.1 GCF_016899855.1 Marseilla massiliensis | reverse complement strand
ACGGTAGTGCAGATGTTTGCGGATGTTGATAAAAAGTAAAACGTATTATGATGTTCGGGTTATTTAATAGGGCGTCGAAGACGTCCAACCATGCTTAACTGCTGGTGGAGCGGAGCGTAACCTGCAGCAATATAAGCCAAGAGTAATGGGCCTCGAAGAGGTCCAACGACCGCCATAGTTCGACCCCTTCGAGGCCGATATAAGTAGTACGATGCTACCGCAGGTGACGTTCGCTACGCTC
>NZ_JACJJG010000294.1 GCF_016899855.1 Marseilla massiliensis | reverse complement strand
AATTTAAAAACTTTTCGACTTGCGCTTGTGGCGCTGTTCACGCTCATCGTGGGCTCGCTGTCGGCGCAGACAGTCAAGGGAACTGTAAAGGACGCCAGCGGTGAACCAATCATCGGCGCAACAGTCCTCGAAAAAGGGACTAAAAACGCCGTAGTGACCGATATCGACGGAAACTTCTCCATTAAGTTATCGAGCGGTAACGAACTGCAGTTCTCATATATTGGTATGAAGCCGCAGACGGT
>NZ_JACJJG010000293.1 GCF_016899855.1 Marseilla massiliensis | reverse complement strand
CCCAGAGTTTTGTTGACATAATCTTTTTATTGTTAGGAGTTAAGGAGTGAAGAAGTTAAGGAGTTAAGACAAATGTCATGTTGCATGTACAACAAACTATATTTCTTATTTTGTCATCCCCGCTTTAACCGTCAAGGCATTTGTCTTAATTCCTTTTAAGCATCAAGACATTTGTCTTAACTCCTTAACTTCTTCACTCCTTAACTCCTTGCGTTATCAATACGGCAGCATTGCCAATGCCTC
>NZ_JACJJG010000292.1 GCF_016899855.1 Marseilla massiliensis | reverse complement strand
CCGGGATGTTGATGCGGATGGTATCGCCTTCCTCCACCAGAGCGATGGGACCGCCCACAGCTGCTTCCGGAGAAATATGTCCGATGGACGCGCCTCTGGAAGCTCCGGAGAACCTTCCGTCTGTGATCAGAGCCACGCTGGATCCTATGGTGGCTCCCAAGAATCATGAAGAGTGGATTGAGTATGTGGAGGAGCTGAAGGCAAAATATCCGCTGAAATATCATGACGGCCAGGGGCTGGCAGGTC
>NZ_JACJJG010000291.1 GCF_016899855.1 Marseilla massiliensis | reverse complement strand
TTCGGGCTCGACTCGTACCGCCTTGCCGTGGAAGGCTTACTAAATCATAAATCATAATTCACAATTCATAATTGGGTTGGATGCCACCGAAACATATTCCGACACGGCAAATCCCGCCGATTCTTCTATTTTGCATTTAATGTAATAAGGTGGAAAACACAATAATGTACACCCAATTATGAATTGTGAATTATGATTTATGAATTAAAATAACGTTTATTATGACCCCTGAATTAGAACAATACTT
>NZ_JACJJG010000290.1 GCF_016899855.1 Marseilla massiliensis | reverse complement strand
GGCGAGCCCTCGGTCGTGGTGATGTTTACGCCGGCCATCTTACCGGTAAGGGCCTCACTGACATTAGACACAGGGATTTGCCCTATGTCCTCGGCGCTGACGGATGTTACGGCGCCCGTCAGGTCGCGCTTCCTTACAGTACCATAACCGATGACAACGAGATCGTCGAGTGCAGTAGCCTCATCTTCCATTGTAACTGTTACACTACTCTTTCCGGCCACGTTTACCGTCTGCGGCTTCATACCAAT
>NZ_JACJJG010000028.1 GCF_016899855.1 Marseilla massiliensis | reverse complement strand
TTTTCAACTATAAAGGTACAAAATTTTTGCGAGATTACCAACTTTTTATCTTACTTCATTATCCCGAACTCGAGTATAATATATATTTTTCATTATCTACAATAAAAAGTAAGTACTCGGTGTCTGTAGTTATAACCTTTTCCTTTGCATATTGCTTAACTAAACCTAATATAGATAAAGGCATATTGAAAATATCAAGTACCGGTATATTCCCGTTCATAGAACCTCCGATACCACAATTCATTTTAGGATAATAATGCCTTGTTAAGATGTGAGCATAGCTATAAATATCAGCATAAAAGTCAATTCCACAAATTTTACAAGATTCAGCTTTAACTTTCATCCCATCAAAATATTTTCTCACAAGATAATATACATGATAGAACGTTGCACGCATATAAATGTCTCGTAAAACAAAAGTTCTAGAACCAATTTTCTTTTGTGTCTTTAAAGTTTGTAATTCTTTAAATTTTTTTTCATACAATGGTTTTATTATCTGAAGATATTGGCCTTTACCTTCTTTTAATTTTTCTGTCCAATCTGCCAACAATCGAAAAAATATTTGCTGATGTTGCTTTTTCTTATTCTTTGGTATTTCACCATTATAATCAAAAGCTTTTTTATTAAAATCTATAGCATTATTATCGTTAGCATATATGAGAGTGAGCTTATATAACAAATATTCTTTAGCTTCAGGAATAGAATAAATATCAAAAGTCACCTGTTCTTTATCATTTTTAAGTATCTGAAGATGCTCAAAAAAGAAATCTTTTTCATGCCATTTTAGTTTACTTATTTCCTTTCTATGATTAATGAATTTGTACAGGTATCGCTTAATAGCCACATGACTGTCTACAAAGCCTTTTTGAGCTAATTGTTGTCTAGTGTAAAGCATATTATATATACATGTTGATAAATCAAAAAATATATGAATAGAAGGTTGCGTATATTATCAATTCTAACCTTTTTGCGAAATACAATCTGACTAGCAAAGAGTGAATAGATTATGACCTTTTAACAAGTTCAAAGCGTTTTTATGTACAGCATATATGCAAAATACGTAAAAATACATGTAATATGCAAGCAAATTTCAAATAATTTCGTGAATGCTCAAAATTACTCAAAATAGATGAATGCGAAATATCGTTTTATCTTTCAATTTGTCATCTTTGGGAAACCAAGAAAAACAGGACTAAAAATCATCATGCCGCTTGTGGAACTATCTGCCGGAGGTGTTGCTAGTAAATAAATGAAAATAACACTAATTCTTACTGAGAATACCAAGTTTCCTATACAGATGGGTTATCTCAGAGTGAAAAAGTGTTATAATCAATTTCACTAGCAGAACTACGTTGACAAAATATCCATGAACGGTGTTTTGCGTTCCTCATTATCATTGAAACTAAAATAAGTCAAGAAAAACATCTCTTATTTTGCAAATATGGAAAAAGTAATTTTATTTGTATTGTTACACGAATAAAGGCACTATGAGAGCCAACGACCTTAAACCTTCTTATCCGACCCATCCATGAGAAATACTGAAGGATGAAATCGAATACAGGGGGATATCACAGCGTAAGTTGGCAAACAGGATTGGATTAAGGTATTATTGAAACTATAGCTGAAATACAACATTCTATCAACAAAAAAGCATCATTTCTGGAGCGGTTGGAGATGGCATGAAAGATTGTAAGTAATTTGTGGCAGTTCATTTAAAATGATAAATAGGTTTTTGTTAACATTAGACATTTTATTATAATAATCTTGTATCAATTTCAGAGAATCTTTGATGCTTATCTTTTTTATTGCTGTTATCTGTTTATTAATGCTTTTGTCCTTATGCGCTTCACAAACATTACGAACTTCTTTCAGGCAAGCATCATTTTCATTAATAGATTTATTTAGTTCTTTTAACGCTTCTTTGTAATGGATAAATTTATCTCCAACTAAAGATTCGATAATATTCATTATATGTCCAGAAAGGCTTAACACTCCATTCTTTGTCTCATGAATTAAAGTATAAATTCTTCTAACAAAAAATCTATATTCCCAATCATCTTGCTTCTGAAATAAATATTTATATGGGACCAAGACGTCAGCTTCCAACAATAAATATCGACAAATTACATCATAAAAATGTTTTATCGAGCTATACTTATCAATTAAGTCATCTTTATTTTCACAGTTATTTTGTTTGATATTTTGTATTATTTTATCACAGTTTATTATAGCCTCATATAATAAATCTATTTGTAATAAATCATTTTTTTTATTGTATCAATATTCTTAAATAAAGATTTATTACCCTTAGTCTTAAATTTAGATGTTTCAAAAGAATCTATATATTTCATAGTACTTCTATGCTATTAAAGTAAGAAATTTATCTTGCGACCTATATAAAAGTCAATATCTCATTGAGAAGCAAAAAAACAGAATATTCCAATCCTGCCATACCTATCTGTTGCGACAAGACCGGGATACATATTTGAGTCATATTTGTTAATTCACCCGAACCAATCACTATGTCTGTATGAGCAACAATTCATCATCCTTCTACTCTCGCACCTACAATATGACACTCCCGTCAATACTTATATGTGCCTTTTAACTTATTGGATGGTGTTTAGTTGGCAAACTGCTGGTTTCAGACAAAATGGTCATAACTCCCTAGAATTTGCCTTCATCGCATCCATGTTTAGAACCGATGATATTTGTACATATGGTTGATGTTCAATCCAAATATTGTTTTTCGTTATTTGTTTCCACAAAATTTTTACATAATACATAGTGCTATTTAACAAACACAACCAAAATATATCAAGAACTTTACCATAATCCATTAAAATACCCATTACGAATATCGTGTGGATAATCATTTGAATTTGCAAATGATTGCCAACTTTCATCACATTTTACCTTATAATCATCAGCAATTTCTGTCTTAGAAATTTGACCTGCAAGTTGCCCACCATAGTATAGAATGTCTGCTTTTAATTCAGCAGCAATGTTTTTAGCTGCATTAATCTTTTGCGGCAACTTTGATAGAGTGTCAAGTAAAATTTCAAAATTCTGTTTCTTTACAACGTTGGGAGTTATCCACATAGGAAGGAGTAGTAATATGGATCTCGTTTCAGAATCCAGGCGATAACGTATATGATTAATAGGCAATTTGACTATCTCTTGAACTGAAAATTTTCCATTTGCTAATCGTTGACATTCGGCAACTGCAAAAAACGCATCTTTCATTCTGTTATAGTCAGAAGATAGCACATCCCTTTCAAGACTCTTTTTAATAAATTGTCTGTTATTTTTTACCAGTTCACCAGTTTTTCCTGATTTGGCAATAAATGATAATCGGACAACCGTTCTAATTAAGGGGTAAGAACCGCTTAATAATTTGATTTTCTCAAGTAATTCGTTTCTTAACTCGTTCTGAACAAATACGACATCAACTCTTGATATGAAAATATTGATATGTTCCATTGCCATATCTAAGAAACGCTTTAATCCGCCAAATAATGAATCGGAATCGTTCGTTTCTCGGAGTACAGTATAATTATCATTTACAAAATCGAGAATTTTTTGGAAAATACCATTTATTTCTTCTGGTGTAAAATGCTTATAACAATTAATAAATATCATCATAAAGTTTTCAAAAGCACTAACTGTTGCAGATGAACCTGAAATCTTGAAATCAGAGTCTAAGAATTTTATGACTAACTCATTTAAATATAAAATGAATCGCTTCTTCCAAACTCTATTATCATTCGGCTTGAGATCCACTCCCAAAATGGGAATCAAATCGGTATTGTGCAAGGTGTCGAAATTAGCAAATATGGCATTGTCTATTTTTTCTTGAGATTCTTTAGGAAGAATCAAATGTATTTCACCCAAACGTTCGATTGCAGCTCTACGCATAGGCAATGAATCATTGGTTATCCCATTTACAATAATATCTACAATTGAATCATTGCCCCTCCATTTCTTTATATGTACCATCGGTTTTATAATATCATGTTCCCTTTCATCCAAAACAATTGGCATTTCCATTACTTTCCACCATAATTCAACAGCCTTATCAAGAGGAAGAGAATTGTAACAGGTCGTGAGAAGTTCTCTAATATTATTATGATACGAGTCATATATATTCCATATATATTTTATGAGTACAACGATTCTGTCAAAATCAAGCCATACGCAAAGTCGCACAAGTAAAGGCAATACAACATTATTTTCCCTTTCGTTCCGTTGGAATTTCACTTCCGATTCCATATTAGGTTTCAACACCTTTATCCATGCATCAAATATGCCTATTGCTGTTTCCTCTGAAAGATCCAAGATTTCTTGTCGTGAAATGGCTGTTTTAAGGGCATTTTCATCATTTGATTCCACAAGATAAGGTAAAGCAGTATTAAATCCAACCTCAGCAACAAGAGGAAGTGCGAGTTTATTTGTATTAGAATTATATGTTCTGGAATTTGACCCTATAGGTTGTCCATATGCTTCAGTCAAAAGATAGTAACGGCCTGCTCCGACATATTTTTTGATATATCCGTATGAGCCTGAATTCCAGGATGTACCATGAGAGCCAATGTTAAAACCATGGGTGTGGGTCATTCCTACCTTCTCTTCATTTTTGATTTCTTTTAGACACAATTCATAATACTTTTTAAAGCAAAACCTCTCATCTACATCCCGATTCTGCCTATTATTTAAAGAAATACATGCGAGGCAATTAGAAATAAGCGTTATTGCACTTAACTGGCATTCAGACTTGCTATTTGACATCAATTTTCGGCGTGCATTTCCTAATGCCTCCTCTAAAATCTTTGCTGCTTCATCCCTTTTATCAATTTCTATTAGAATTTTAGATTTCCATAATATACTTCGATAATCGTCAGGAGTTACTCTCCATGAATCTAAAACCTTTTCTAAATTGGCGAATTCACAATGAGATATCAGCCAAAGAGCTTCTTCGTAATTTAACTTTCGATGTAGAGATGTGTTATTTGGGGAAATTCGTTTACGAATAAGTTGCAAATCAGCCTTAAATCTTTCATCACCAGTAATACGATATATTTGCAGAAGTGCAACTGATAAATAATCTGCTTTCTTTTTATATTTTGTATCAGTAGAATCATAACAATCCATTACTTCTTGAAGAGCCTTTACATACCATTCTGTATTTAACCATGACGGCATAAACGATGTTTGAAGACGCCAAGTGTATTCATAAAGGAAATCCAATTTATCAGAATTTTCCAATTCTAAAAACCTTTTTTCCATAAAGGCAAAATCAGAACGGCAACCATCGAAATCATTCTCAATTTTATCAGCAGGAAGAATTATCCAACCTGGATACGATTCCCGAATTTTGCGCATTTCATCTATTGATTCTTTAAATTTATCCTTGTTAGAAAGCGAAATTCTTATTTTACCGCTCCAATTCCCGCTCTTTTTGAATTTGTTACCCACATAAGAAAGTATGAAATCCATGGCTTCTACCGGATCTTCTGAAATATCATTTGTTATAATAGGCTCAACTTTTCTGTAACTAAGTAGTTTTATCTCTGAATCGTGAGGACGGGAACCAACATAAATCATATAAATAGGGAGCATCTGATTCCCCATAATGTCTCGGAACCATCCAAGCCAACTTAGAAAATTCGGGTCATCGCCAGAAAAACCTATTAAACAGAATTGGGTTTCGATAAGAGCTTGCCGAATAGTATTAACAAATTCAGGAAAGCGTTCTGGATAGGTTCGATAATCTTCTTCTGTAATTATGAATGGGCGATTATCAGGAAATGAACCATGAAGTTTTACGATTCTTGGATGTGGCTGATAAATAAGAGAGTCTTTTGAGGTAACTACATTGTAATGACGATAAGCCTTTACCGCAGCTTCTTCCAATAATGAATCATAGTTTGTTGTAAATATATCCCGCCAATTAAGACTCACTAATAGTTCATGCAAATATCCTGGAGAAATGGAATCGTTAGGGAGAGAATTCTTGATTATTTCATCAAGTGCAGTTCGCCCCATTGTACTTTCAATTTGTTGCGCTAGACGGAGAGCTGATTTTAGTCGGAAATCCCGATCACTAGGTTTTGAATCATACAAGGCAGTATAAAAGTCCTCACATAATTCACTCCAGTCTTTCATGTGTACATCTTCTCCCATCTCAGCATTTTTGCTAAAACCAGCACCGACCATTACTGATGCTTTTCTTAATTCAAGAAAAGCCCTAATCTGGTTAAGTTTCATCCTCATTGATGGAGCTATAGTCTTATTTATTTCCCAAAATCTGACTTCATTCATATTACCCGTTGGTGGAATTATATTGAGTTGACAAATAAGAGTGAAAGGTCACGTATATTGTTTATTTTTTCAACTTACATATGTCCCAATCATTAAGTTCAAACCATTTTTGTACAACATATATACAAAGTTCGTCAAAATACTTGGAATATGCAAACAAAATTCCCTATAATTTCGTAAACGTACAAGGTATGAATTTAAAGGACGGCGTTTTATGTTTTCATCAGATTAAAAACACCGATTTCCTATGATTAATTCTCATTGTATCTGAAACCCAAACAAAAACATTCACTTATTTTGTAAATGCCAAATGATGAAAGACAAAAAATCCGACAGGGTTTTATTACCTCCATCGGATTCGTTTTTTAGTTTCAGGTTTCCAGCTTCACGGTTTTCGTCTTTCCAGGGAAAACGGTCAATCGGGCGGTTCCGTCGATGTTTATCTCCACATCAGTGTATTTCGCTTCGAGTACCTTCCGTCCGTCCAGCATGATGACGCCCCATTGCCGGGGACTGGTTTCGACGGCGCAATATACGCCTACAGGCGGCCGGATGTTGCGGTATATCGGGGGGACTATCGTCTTGCCGCCAAGTTTCAACCCCCATTTCGCCCCTGACTGGAAAGGGACGGCATTTTGCATTCCCGCCAACCGCTCACGTCGCTTCCGTTCTTGCTCACGCCGGTAGTCCTCACGCATCTTTGCGGCTCTCGCCCAGGCTTCCGCTTTCAGGCGTGGCATGACAACGTCAAAATCCTCGTCTTGCGACTTTGGATGTTCGCGGGCGATGTGTTCCTTTTTCCCGCTTTCCATTGCGTGGTAGTAATTCCCCTTCTCGTCGGCAACGACAATGCTCCTGTCGGCCAGCTCGCCGCAGAACCAATAATAATCATCTTCGTCATCCGCCAAGACGCACACGCAGTCCCGGTGGAGGAAAGCATCTCCGCCGTCTATGTGCCTGAACTTGCGGTTGTCAGACAAGTTGGTGTAAATCCGCAGATAGAATCCCCGCGGCACCAAGTCAAAGCCGTTCATTCCCAACGGACTCTTATAGACATGCCTGGTACGGCTGTAATACAGCATTCCGACCCTCAACATCTCAATCTTCCCGAATTTCAACACTTCCGGTTTCACGTCATACGGCTTGGACGTTTTCAAGTCGATGTAGGATGCATATCCGGCATTGTCTGTTACGGCGATAATGTCGTCCGGCATGAATCTCATATTCCGGTATCGTCCGAGCTCCATCCGTATGTTCCCGCTCCCTTCCACTATGCCAGTCCGGTTGTCATCGAACCTCACGACGGCCAGGTTGCCTTTCACGTCAAATACGGTGCGGTATTGCGCCTTGACCGTGATGGTCTGTCCTTGCCTTAATCCCCAAAGTCCGCTTTGACGGTCTTTATATGGTTTCAGGGCTTCCGCCTGCGACGCTTTGTTGCCAGGCAGGTGAGAACCGCTTCTCAGGCACTCCATCAACCGCCCGTGCGTCATGATGGTTTCGAGTTGCCCGCTTTCATCCACCGTTTCCGTTCCCACCGATGATACAGACATGCAGGCGGTCGTCCTTTCATTCGCATGGGTGCGTCCTTTTCCAGCCAACCGTCCCTCGAACATGGCTTGCCAGTCCCTATCGGCCGTAGGCAACCCGAACAGGCGGTAAAGCCCGACGTTATCTATCAACATGCACGTTTCTTTGCCTGCCGTCTTGCGCAGTCCCCGTCCCACTTGTTGCAGGTACTTGGCGAGCGAGAGGGTCGGTCGGGCCAACTGAACGAATTCAACATCTGGGCAATCAAAACCTTCGCTGAACACGTCCACGTTCACCAGCACCTGAATCTTGCCCAGTCTGAAGTCCTCCACCATTTGCTTGCGCAGCTTGGCCGGTGTCTTGCTGTCAATGGCAACGGCATTTACACCTTTATCATTGTAGTATGCGGCGATGTTCCGCGCGTGGCTGATGCTGATTGCGTAGACGATGCCTTTCTTCCCGCCGGCATACCGCCTGACGCTTTCATAAAGCCTTTCAATGCTCGGCTTTTTATTGAGTACCGCGTCCATTTCCTTCACCTGGAAATCCCCGTCAGCACCCCGTTTCTCCAGACCGTTTATCAACTTTTGGTCTTCACTGTCCGAACGTATGGACACACAATCAAAAGGTGAAAGCCATCCCTGCTTGATAAAGTCCGCAATGCTGTCCGATGTTATCAGCACATCAAACAGCTCCGTAAAACCTTTCCTGTTCAGCCGGCACGGGGTAGCGGTCATTCCCAGTTTCTTCGCCTCAGGATAGCGCAGCCACAGTTCCTTGTAGGTTTCCGCCAAGGCATGATGGGCTTCGTCAATGACTATCAGCACCGGCTTCTCATTATTCACGTCATCCCAATGGAGTGAAAGCCATTGTATGGACCGTACTTTTATTTTCCCGTCATGTTTCCCGATGCCGAACTTTGCGACTGTGTCTTCAATCTGCTCGACCAATTCCCTCCGGTGAGCTATAATCCAGACAAGGCAGCTTGGTTTTCCATTGCCGATTTTCAATTGTTCATTTACCAGCGAAGCGATTACAATCGTCTTGCCCGTGCCTGTCGGCATTTGCACCAACACGGATTTTCCATGCTCCCAAGCATCTAGGACACGCCGCCTCATGTCCTCTTGGTAATCGCGTAGCGTGTTTCCAACTCGTTTCATTGCCGGGGGATGTCAAACAACGATTGAAAACAAACAAGGGCAAAGCATCCTTGCATACCTTGCCCTTTATTCCCGAATGGAAAGACGTTTACCTGTCCTTGTACATCTCGTCGTAATACCTTTGGTAGTCTCCGCTTGTCACGTTGTCCATCCACGCTTGGTTGTCCAGATACCAGCGGACGGTCTTCTCTATGCCTTCCTCGAACTGGAGGCTTGGTTCCCAGCCAAGCTCTCTTTGAAGTTTGCGTGAGTCGATGGCGTAGCGCATGTCGTGGCCCTTGCGGTCAGTGACGTATGTGATGAGGTCCATGTCCTCGCCCTCCTTGCGGCCGAGCAGGCGGTCAACGGTCTTGATGACAACCTTGATGATGTCGATGTTCTTCCATTCGTTGAAGCCGCCGATGTTGTATGTGTCGGCCGTCTTTCCTTTGTGGAAGATGAGGTCGATGGCGCGGGCGTGGTCTTCAACATAGAGCCAGTCCCTCACGTTCTCGCCCTTGCCGTATACGGGCAGCGGCTTCTTGTGGCGGATGTTGTTGATGAACAGGGGGATGAGCTTTTCGGGGAACTGGTAAGGCCCGTAGTTGTTGGAGCAGTTTGTCACTACGGTCGGCATACCGTATGTGTCGTGGAAAGCACGGACAAAGTGGTCTGAACTTGCCTTCGATGCCGAGTAAGGTGAATGCGGGTTGTATTTCGTCTCCTCGGTGAAGAACTCCGTGCCGTAGGCGTGGTGGTGTTCCGACGATGCCTTGGTGGTGAACGGAGACTCAATGCCTTCGGGGTTCGTCAGCTCCAACGCCCCGTAAACCTCGTCTGTAGAGATATGATAGAAACGTTTGCCCTCATAACCTTCGGGCTTGTTTTCCCAGTATTCTTTTGCTGCTTGCAACAATGTCAGCGTGCCCATCACGTTGGTGTGGGCGAAGGTGAACGGGTCTTTGATTGAGCGGTCAACGTGGCTCTCGGCGGCGAGGTGGATTATTCCGTCGATGTCGTACTTCACCATCAGCGACTTGATTGTCTCGTAGTCGCAGATGTCGGCCTTCACGAACACGTAGTTCTCCTTGTCCTCAACGTCCTTGAGGTTGGCCAGGTTGCCTGCATACGTCAGCTTGTCGAGGTTGATGATGCGGTACTCCGGATATTTGTTCACGAACAGGCGTACTACGTGTGAGCCGATGAAGCCGGCTCCGCCCGTTATCATTATGTTTCTCTTGAATGTCATTTCTTTATTTGTTTTTCCATTAACATGTTGGATTCATCCCACATTATGCAAACCAGCCTCTCCCCATGGGGGAGACTGAGAATGGCTAATATTCCAAGTTTTTCTTCAACGATTCCTCTTTTTCATCGAGAATGGAAAGCAGGTATTTGCCGTAATCGTTCTTCAGCATAGGCTGCGCCACTTCCTTCAGCTTTTCCGCCGTTATCCAGCCTTTGCGGTAGGCGATGCCTTCCAAGCAGGCAACCTTCAGTCCTTGGCGTTTCTCCAACACCTCGATGAAAGTACTTGCTTCTGACAGCGAATCATGCGTGCCCGTGTCAAGCCATGCGAAACCCCTCGCCATAGTCTGCACTTTCAGCTCCTTGTCTTTCAGGAACTCCTGGTTTACGGTTGTTATCTCCAACTCGCCCCTTGCCGACGGCTTAATATGCTTTGCGATGTCAACAACCTTGTTCGGATAGAAATACAAGCCTACCACGGCATAATTACTCTTCGGCTTTTCGGGCTTCTCCTCGATGCTCAGGCAGTTCCCGTCATTGTCGAACTCCGCCACGCCGTAACGCTCCGGGTCGCTGACACGATACCCGAACACCGTCGCCTTCCCGTTCTCCTCGGCGTCAACTACAGCCTGCTTCAGCATGTCGTTAAGTCCCGCGCCGTAGAAAATGTTGTCACCCAACACGAGGCATACGCAATCGTTACCTATAAACTTCTCTCCGATGATGAACGCCTGCGCCAGTCCGTCGGGCGATGGCTGCTCCGCATACTCGAACTTAACGCCGAAGTCGCTCCCGTCTCCCAGCAGCCTCTTGAACCCCGGCAGGTCGTAAGGCGTAGATATGATTAGAATTTCCCTGATGCCGGCAAGCATCAGCACCGAGATGGGATAAAAAATCATCGGCTTGTCGAAAATCGGAATAAGCTGCTTGCTGATTCCCTTGGTGATAGGATACAGCCTTGTACCGCTGCCACCGGCTAGAACAATTCCTTTCATAGAATTTTTATGTTTGTCGCAATTTAATAATAAATTATTGTTACTTTTGCACTTGGATGGTTAGGTCTTGGAGAAAAATAACAATACGTGTTGGTTATGAATTAAAAACAGTTCAACAACTTAATGCACTTGGTATAAAATATAAAATACCAATAAGCAATGTCATTGTCAACGGGGTAGAGTCAACCTTATTGTCTAAAAATGGTTTTGCATGGGCGTTTATTGACGATAAAGAAAAACAAGCAATTCTAAAATTGCCTTATATAGAAAATATTAAATAAATTATCTCATCATCAATTCACTATAATATCTATCCATTTTACCAACCATCACAGGAATAATAAAATTCTCTTTTACTCGTTTAATCCCATTTTCTGCATATTTCAAACTAAGTTCTTTATCGTCAAGTAATGTGTCAATAGCTTTTGCAAAAGCCTTGTCATTCCCATTGGGAACTTCTATTCCTGTTTCTCCGTTCAAAGAAACCCAATTTACACCGCTGCCGGGAATAGTGAATGTAACGGCTGGAGTCCCGCAATACATAGCTTCAGCAAGAGCTATTCCGAAAGCCTCATTCTTGGTTATTGAAGGGAAAGCGAATACGGATGCAGCATAATGATGAAGTTTCAATTCTTCATCAGACAAACGGCCGACAAAATAAACCCTCATAGAATGACATCTTGTTTTTAACTCTTCAGTTAAAGGACCACTGCCCGCTATAACAAAAACACAATCCGACTCTACAAACTTTTCCGCTTCAATTAAATGTGGCAAACCTTTATATTGGATATGTCTTCCTACGAAAAACACGATAGGCTTATTCTCGTATCGCTTCTTAATATCTTCAATTTTCTTTATATCACCATTTCGGAGGATAAAATTATCTTCGTCAATAGCACACGGTAATATCTTTACTTTGTTTTTAAATGGTTGCAACGGAATAGACGCATCCCTATATATTGGACTTGTAACTACAATTAAATCAGCCCGTTTAAGCAATGCCGTTTCTATTGGTTTTATAAATGGATAAATCTTTTTTTGTTTAATTATGTCCATGTGCCAATGAACAACCAACTTCACATTCTTTGGCATCATTGTCAACAAAACTGCCGCAGGATAAGGATTAGCCCAATGGAATTGTATTATATCAGGTTTAAATTCCCTTATGGCCCGTTTCATCATTGGGAAATAAGATACCGACAATGCCTGCTTTGCAATGTTTAGTTTTGTTCCAACACGATAAACGGTTATCCCGTTCACTTTTTCAATAACATCTTCACGCTTGTCACTGAAGCACAATACGGCCCGCTCATATTGTGGCATGCCTTCAACAAGGTACTTGCAGATGTTTTCTACTCCTCCAATATAAGGATAATAGTATTTTGAAATATGAAGAATACGCATACAAATGTTTTTTAAGATTTAGATATGACCGCCATTATATAATAAGACTATCATCCTCTTATTTAGGCCAAATCAAAAACACAAGACGCTTTAATATTTGTTTCAGCTTATGATAATTTACATATATAAAGGCATCAAATATTGTCCCACCATTCTCAATAATCAACCTTTTTCTTTCCTCCAAATATGATTTACTTATCGTTGACGATGCTCCGCCAACACGAAATGTCAAAACGCAGACATCAATAAACTTATGTACAGCCTTTGCCTGATACAACCGCATAAATAAATCCAAATCCATACTATACTTAAAATCTACTTTATACAAGCCGACTTTTTCGTATGTTTGTTTGGTAATGAAAGCCGCCTCATGGCAAATACAATTACCTATTGGTAAACGTCCAAAACGGTTATTTGGATATTCCGCTTTTGTCTTTTTCCGCGTAGGATAATACAATAACTCGTAACCACGATAAACATCAACACCTTCTTCATATTCGGCAGCGACCTTCTTCAAGGCTTCGGGCATCATAAAGTCATCGGAATTTATAATTCCTATCAAATCTCCGGTTGCGGCTCTTATCCCCTTGTTAAAGGCATCACTAATCCCTTTATCTGGTTCTGATACGAAATAAGAAATCTTATCTCTGTACTTGTTTATTATATCCAATGTTCCGTCCGTCGAACCTCCGTCGACAACTATATATTCAAGATTGTCATAATCTTGATTAACAATGCTTTGGATACATTGTTCAAGATTCTTTTCACTGTTAAAACAAACTGTTATTATTGAGATTTTGGGTTTATTCATATATAGTTCTATTTTCTAAAAAAGAAGTAAAAATATTTTTTTATTATTTTTTTCAATAAAAACGTGATATTGTTATTCTCTTTCCAGCTTTGGTCAAACCAATGTATAAGATATGTTCCATTGTTCTTTGTTTTTCTCGTGGCATAAACACTGCTGTTATAAATAATAATATTTGGTTCAAGACACTGTGTTTCATCCTTAAATACAAATCCAAAATCTTTTAAAGCCCAAATCAAAGCACCGTCAATTACTATTAAATCTTCATTTCCGTCTTTTATAAAAGCCCTTTGTCCACCTTCATAAATTGTTTTTATGCAATGTTTTACAAATTGATGTTCAGGCTCGGAATAAAGAAAACCTGTCTGCATGCCAAATCCTGTCATTGGGCTACCGGTTCTTTTGTCAATCCCTTGTAAAGATAAGAACTTTAAATCATCTGTTCCAATAAGATGATTTTCTATTCCGCAAACAAATTTCGATTTTATGGAATTTTCGATTGGGCGCACGAATGTCACATCAGTGTCGCAATACCCCCCCCATACGTTTTTAAGGCCCACAGCCGAATGAAATCAGCGGCAAAAGCATACTTGCGTCTTGCAACGGCCTCTCTTGTCCACCTGAAATCACTTATTGGAAAATTGTTCTCATTCCATTGGATGATTTCCCAATCAGGACAATATTTCCTCCAACTTTTAATTGAGTCTTGTACGGCTGCAGGCAATGGCTTACCGCCAAGCCAAACATAATGAAGTTTTTTAATCATAACAATAAATTAAGACATCTTTAATGTTGTAACATCTGATTATACAAATCAATGTATTTCTGAATACCTACTTTTTTGGAAAACATTTTTTCCGCAAAAGCTCTACAATAGCTTGAAAAATGCCCTTTCCCAATGGAATGGATTATATGTATTTTTTCAAGTATGGCACTAATACCTTTCGATTCATCTATCACAAAACCGCAATTATCTCCCACTAATTCCGGTGAAGCCGTATTATTATATACGATAACAGGGGTTCCACAACTTATTGACTCAGCCGTTACCTTACCGAAAGTTTCATAATCAGTACAATTTACACAGACATCGGCCATTGAATAATACTGCGCCAGCTCAATTGCATTATTTGTATTGTCAATATGAATAATATTATTAGGCAACGGCTTAACCTCCTTCCCAACAGCAACAATAACCCAATCAGTCGGCAGCTTTTCGGCTAAAGTTCGTATAAGAGTATAACCCTTATATTCACTAAAGAAAGAGGCGACAAACAACAAAACAAATTTATCTTCCAAGTTGTAAAATTCACGAAACTTACTTTCGCGAGGTTTGAACACATCCAAATCAATCCAATTGTAAATCGTCACTAAATTATGTGATGACAAGATGCTTTGGCTGGCTACTTCTGTAACCCACTTTGAGACACCGACAACTGATAATCTTGGAATATTGTTAAACCATTTACGCTTATCCATTATGCATTTATGCGTTGTGTCGAAAAACCAAGACGGATTTAATTTGTCTTTTTTCCATAAAGGGCAATTACCACAACCATTTTTGTATTTTTCACAGTTTATACTAATTGGGTAAGGGCATTTTCCTGTAAAAAGCCAACAATCATGCAATGTTATTACCGTTGGAATATCATTCTCAGCTAAATATTTCATTAGTATGGGAAGATTTATATAATTGCCATGAAGGTTGCGCAAGTGTACAATATTTGGACTGATTCTATCCATGTATTTTACAAGCTGCCCGGTTGACCGCCATGAAAAATATCCTTGTAGACCTGTTAGTCGAGACATCACAGCATGTAAATGATGTTCCCATTCACCACCTATTCGGAACGTACTAAGATTATTACTATTTCCTCTTGAGAAAGCAATAAACGATTCATGGCCAAGTTCTGTTAGTTCTTTTGAAAGTTCATAAGTTGTTCGTCCTATGCTTCCTATATTTATAGTTTCATTTATTTGTAAAACTCGCATAATAAATAATTAAATTAATATACAGATATTTGTATATTTCTTGTTTAAAATAAAAATGAATAATTATTTAAAACATCAAACATTTATTCCTAATATCTTTGAAGTGTATGGAATCGTTCCATCCAATCCATGAATAGATGATATTATAAAATGCAAAGAAAACAATAATATGAATAAAAAATTCATTATTGAGCGGCCACCATTTTTATAAAATCTTACGTAAGTAAAATATAATATAAGGATAAATGGTATTTGATACCAAGAAATTCTAAATGCGACTTCAAATCTTGTTGACATTAGTAAAAAGAAAAGGTTGTAAACAAGTAACACGGAAAATATTATATAGTCTGGTTTGTCTTTCTTCCAAAATTTATAAAACAATGAAATGATAAAAAACATAATAGCTAATAATATATTTGTCTTAGCAGTTTCAACGCCCTCCTTCTCCATGTATAGGTCAGCTTTTTCCGAATATAGACCAAAATTACCCGACAAAATATATTCCATAATAGTAAAACTGAATAAGTATACGAAAAGTACAATCGCCAAATGTATAATTATCGTACTTTTGAAACTTTTACCATGTATAAAACGTATGACGTATATTAATAATGCAAATATTGCAGACGTATGGAATGTCATAGCTAATAAGCATGTGAAAATATATTTTTTATGTTCATTATTAAAATAGAATCGCAAACCATAAATAAAAATTGATATTGCCAACATTTGACGCATTGAACTATAACCTATAAAATAAAAAAATGTCAAATAGGCAAACATGAACATTGTTGGATTAAACTTGTTCTTAAAATGCAAGGCGGTTGAAGATACTAATATAATTTTAATAAACTCTTCTACAAATAACATAAAATGAATATCATTTGATATTTTTGCGCATAACCACATAAGAGTATGAAATCCCCATTCTCCTGGTACATACTTCAATAAGCCTAATAAAGTATCTGAATATTTTGCATTTTCAAAACTTATAACACCATAAACAAGCATATCAATACCAACTGTATCATCTCTTACTCCGCCCAATATTGAAAGCAGTAATATAAAAGCAGTATATGGCAATATAAAAAAAATGTTTTTTTTGTAATTTATTTGTGCAATATTGAATAATAATAAAGATACAATTATTATAAAAATATAAAATATCATACAATACGAATGTCGTTTGTTATTAAATTCTATAAGTATTAATTATGGATTTATCTTACGCTTCTTTACATGCATAAGCTAATTTATCAATCAATATTTCCAAATCTTGTATAGATGTCTTATATGGATTGCGTTTTTCGTATAATATTTTGCGTGTGATTTCTGCTTGTTGTGCTGAATATGAAGCATCCAAACATTGCTGGTTCAAATCATGTTGGATTGTAAAGAATTTGACACCAAGGTCTTTGTAAAAATCGTATGCCATTGATGTTTCTGAAAGAAATATCTTGCAACCTTGTTTCCATGCTATCGTAATATTTCCCATTGCCTGTTGGCGTTCTTGCCCAAATATACGGATGCCACAACTTAGCAATACTTGCAAATATTCTTCGTATGGCATAAAATCTTCCATTGGCACAAAATTTTCTCCCCAATATTCACGCCCCTTTTCTTTTACAAGTGCTTTATATCTTTCCGTTCCTGAATAACTCAACGGTACAAAAATCTTCCTTTTGCCTAAATCAAGAGTTTTCAGAACTTCAAAAATTTCGAGATGATTATTTGTCATATCTCCGGAATTTCCAATCAATATGTTATCTCCTTTTGCCATAGTGCAATTCATATCAGAATCACTTTTAGACGGCAATGCATTATAACTAAAGACCACTTCCGAAGCATGAAAGAACGGGAGTTTTTTCATCTGTTGATATTCTTGAGGTATAACGCCTGAAAAATAATCAATTCTACTAACACTCTTTTTTACCCAATAATCAAAAAACAATCTCTTCAAGTTCCGTAAAAAGCCCTTCAAGTTGAAGCTCTCGTCTTTTGCAATTCTTGATGTTATCTTACCATATAAGTTAGGTACTACTATAAAAGGCTTATAAGCTATGGGATAGTATAAGTCTGCTCCCCATGCAAACCAAACAACTTTTATTTCGGAAGGTATCTTATATATTATGGAACGTGACAGCGCGGTAAAATTATGTAATATTACTACCTTTATGTTTGACTGTTTCAAAAATCCTAAAAACTGAGAATTTTTCAATTGAGTCACATATTCCGTCTGCTTAATGTATTTAAACTTTGTTACAGGCTTAGTGCTATTTTTACGAACAATCACATACTTATTTTCAACTTTATCATTAAAATACTCAAATCGTGAAATGACACTATTGTCTATAAACTTCTCATCCTGTATGCAATGTAAAATATGTAGTTTATCACTTTTCATAATTTTATTCTGACCTTTTCTCCATTCAACTTAACTATGTAAGCAGGATTGCCAACTACTGTTGAATTTGCCGGAACATTTTTTACCACAACACAATTAGCTCCAACTTTCACATTGTCATTAATTTTTACCCCCCCAGTACGCAAGAACCGCATCCCAATGTCACATTGTTACCTATTGTGGGAATACTTCCTTTAAAATCGTTTCCAACGGTCACATTATGAGCTACATGGAGATTGTGCCCGATAGAAAGCGCATTTAGATGTGTGCCATGCGGATGCTCCAACTTAAGTCCTGACGCTAAATCCATATTGTTCCTAAAATAAATTGGATAACTGTAAAATATGGTAAAAGGCCATCTGTAAATTTTCAGTCTATAACAACATAAAGTTGCGTAATATGGTCTTACGACCATCAATTTTAGAATAGAAGAATGAAAACTTGCTATATCGTATGAAAATTTGGCTGATTCTTTATCATGTAAGATTTTTTGTTTTATGAATAAAATAATAACTAATGGTAAGTATCGCATCGCTTTAATACAATAAAATACTTTCATATTCTCTATATTTTTTTAGTATTGGTTTTACCGCCACAATGTCACATAGCGTTGCAAATTGTTGAAAGTCATTAATTTACAGCGTGACATCAGGATGTTTTTACTTTCACTGTTGTCACACGGCAAAGGAATGTGACAGTGGTGAATGTTGGCCACATATTAATATCACGGCGTATTCTCCTGACAACCAACACCTTATGGCGTAATGTGACATTGTGACATTAAAAACAGTTGAATTATTTCAATCGTATATATACGTTGCAAAATACAATCTTTTAAGTGGTGAGAAGTAGCTTTTCATCCGGTAAAACACGGCCTTTTACAACTTAATTTGACCATTAATCGTGCTTATTCTTCATTTGGGTATTGTTTAACGTAATCTGCGCCTTTTCCCCATAGTTGCGCGAACGGTTCGGTTTTCATCTCGTTATACAAATCTTTCATTGCTTCTATGTAAGAGAATTGGGGCTCATATCCTAATTCCCTTTTAGTCTTTGACATGTCCAAATGCGCTTCCAAAGAATTGGGCATGTCTGGCCTGTAAGATATGGAAGACTTATGTCCTGTAGGAGAAAACACGTCTACAATTCCACGTATTTGTTCTTCCAAAGAAACAGTCTCTTTGCCACCAACGTTGTAAATTCCGCCTTGAGCGTCGCTTTCAAACGCTTTCCTAACACATTGCGTAAAGTCTTTGACGTATAGTATTTCTTTCCGGCGCGAGGGGTCGCCCCAAATTTCAATGGGTTCGCTTCTCATAGCCTTATCCATCAAAACACGGTATGGCATTTTTTGCCATTTAAAATGATTGAAGTGGTATGGATTGGGGTGGTATTCGTAAATGGTAAAAAAGCGGAAAACATACCATGAGATGCCATACGTAGCAGCATAATGTTCGATTAAGTCAACGGCTGCGTTTTTTGCTATTGTATAAACTGAATGGTCGCCAGTTAAGGGGAATGTTCTTGGCATGTCCGCCTCAATAGCCATTTCTGTATTATGGTATTTATACAAATCAAACGGAGTTTGTGGAAAGATGATTTTTTCCGCTCCTGATTTTACCATATAATCTAAGACATTATATGTTCCAAGTATGATTGATTCTAATAATTTTCCCGGACAATAAGAATATCGCGAAGGTAGTTCCCCCGCAAAATGGGCTACACCGAACACTCCACTTTGTGGAAGTTTATCAAATGAATTCCTGTCATTAATGTCTAATGACACGTATTCGATTCCGTTATCGGCAAAAAATCCGTTATCACTCTTTCTATGGCCTACGGCAATAACATTATATCCATGTTTTTTCAAATCCATTGTAATATAAGCACCCAAGTTGCCTGTGGCACCAAATACGACTATCGTTTTCATAACCATTTTATTTTTCCACAAAATATTTTATTTCTATTCTTTCTTCAAATGGAACTTTGCTTGGTAGATTTTGTCCTGAAAAACAAGCTAAATGTGCATTTACGAAATCATATCCAGCTTTGCATGAAAATGCTATACCAGCAGAGAAACGGGGATTGATGTCAATAAGATAATAACCTTTTTCATTTTTTATAAATTCCATATTGACAACTCCCGTAACATCCAACTTATCCCCAATATATGGCACAAGCTGTTCCAACTGTTCGTCATGGAAAATCCTAACAGTCGTACCGGCACCGTTTTTAGTCCTTAGCAATTCTTCACGCGGCACGCAGAAAGATGCTCCTTCTTTGGGGCTGCGGACATAATCCACGGTACAAATGCTTCCTGTGACCTTTTCTTGAATGATATAAGACGGCTTGTCCTTTATCGCTCGCAATTGATTCCCGTCTTGTATGTAAAACAAACCTTCACTGCTTCGCCCTCCACGAGGCTTTGCGACGCATGGATATTCCAACATAGACAAATCGTCTGTAAATGTGAAAGTTGGTACAGAAAGAACGTTGTCGTCATCTTTGAAAATCTCATATAATGCAAGTTTATCACGAACGACCGACAATGTCTTTTTTGATGACATACATATTGTTATGCCTTCGTTCTCAAACAATTCACGATTTTTATTTATAACATCTATTTCTAAATCTGTTAGCGGAAAAATATAATCGACGTTGTTTTCTTTTGCCAACCGGATGAGAAACGGTATGTATTCGTCTGATGTCGCATAAGGGGCTTGTCTAAACACGTCGCATACTGAAGCCTCATAATGCCATTCTTTCGGATAAATATCACATCCTATAACCTTATGTCCAGCCTTACGCAAATTATTGATGGCACATAATGCCGACATTGAACCTATTGCGGTTAATAATACATTCATAATTTTAATCTAGATTTTTGTAAAACTTCATCAGTTGTCCATTTTCCACGAGCAATACCGACATTCCCGTTATAAGTGTAGTAGACAGTTGGGAACCAAGAAATAAAGAGCGGGGAAAATGTCATGGTATATGCCCCAACCTTGTCAAAGCGTATAATATCGCCTCTTTGCAATTTCCCCTTATCTTCTAGTTTGAAAAAAGTGTCATACTCTAAACAAGTATATCCAACCAATGTTTGAGCTTTCTCAAATATTGGGGTTTCCCGTTCTTGGCAAATTGAGAAAAAATAACTTTTTATAGTCTTATGCATTAGAGGGTCTATGTGATTCCTGCTTCCGTCAAGAACAACAAAGTGAGAACGAGCCGTATCTTTTACATCCTCAACTCGTGTGTAATAACTAAAACATCCTGAAAGCAGGCTTACTCCTGGCTCTATTATAACTTTTAGATTTTTTGAAACATATCCTTTTGCTTTTAGTTCCGCCGAAAAAGCTGATATATAGTCATCCCAAGTCGGTTTGTTAGGCACTTCTCCGTAAAAGCCTCCACCGGCATCCAGATATTCAATATCCGAGAGTTTGAAACGTTTGACTATTTCATCAAACTTGCAAACAATATATTTGTAAATTGCCAATGAACGGACGTTTGTGCTGATATGAAGATGTAATCCCGAAATTACAATATTCTCAACAGAACGAAGCTCGGAAATAGCCGCCTCCAATTCGCCTGTTTCATAACTGAAACCGAAACGACTACCATTTTCTCCTGCTGTTGAGGCATTAGGAAAGATGTCTTCAATATCATTATTCACACGCAGACCTATCTTTATTTCCTTTTGAGGATTATTGTTTGCGTATTCTTTTACAAGCTTTAGCTCATTTTTTGAATCGATATTTAAATAGCAACCTTGCCCTAATGCATTTTCTATCCAATTCTTATGTTTGATAGGGCCATTACAAACAATACTATCCCCTTTAAAGTTCAATTGGGAAACTAAATTAAACTCGTCTTCGGAAACAACTTCCGCTCCGACTCCCATTTCTAATAATGCTTCAGCTAAGAACGGCAAAGAATTGGTTTTTACGGAATAAGCAATCATGCCATTTTCCCAATAAATTTTAAATGCATTCTTAATTTTGGCAACTTGAATTGCTAAATGATTTACGTCAAATAAGAAAAACGGAGTAGGAAACTTTATTGCTTCTTGATATGTAAAGTGTCGCATAATTATTTAACAATGCATTTCAAAACCCGTTCAACATCTTCATCACTTAAAGAGTGGTGCATAGGCAGGCATATTACACTATTTGCCATCTTATGTGCTTCTGGTAAATTATCAGGCCTTGCGCTTTCCAATCCCCTATATGTAGAAAATTCGCTGATTAGCGGGTAGAAGTAGCGGCGACCGAGAACGTTCAGGTCTTTCATCTTGAAGTAAAGCTCGTCACGGGTCATACCGTATTTCTTTGCATCAACGAAGATAGGGAAGTATGAGTAGTTGTGACGAACGCCGGGCATATCGTCGAAGAAGGTTATGCCTTCCACATTGCGTAGGGCGTTACGGTATTTGATGGCGACCTGGTGTCGGGCTTCGATTGCGGCGTCTACTTGGCGCAGGTTGAGCAGGCCGTAGGCCGAGCGCACTTCGTCCATCTTGCTGTTGATGCCGGGGCCTACGACGGTAGTCTCGTTGGCGAAGCCGAAGTTTTTCAGGTAGTCTATGCGCTTCTTCATACGTTCGTCGTGCATCACCATCGCGCCGCCTTCAACAGTGTTGTAGACTTTGGTGGCATGGAAACTGAGCGTGCTGAGGTCGCCGGCGTTGAGAATGCTCTCGCCGTTTACTTCTACGCCGAAGGCGTGAGCGGCATCGTAGATTACTTTCAGTCCGTATTGGTCTGCTATTTCCTGTATGCGCTTTGTGTCGCAAGGTTTGCCATAGACGTGTACGGGCATTATGGCCGTGGTCTTGGGCGTTATGGCAGCCTCTATTTTGTCAGGATTGATGTTGCCAGTACCTGGGTCGATGTCAACGAACACGGGCTTTATGCCATTCCACCAAAGGGCGTGGGTGGTGGCTACGAAACTGTAAGGCGTAGTGATTACCTCGCCTGTAATGCGAAGAGCCTGAAGAGCCGTGATTAGCGGCAGCGTGCCGTTGGTGAACAGGCTGATGTATGGTACTTTCAAGTATGCGGCAAGTTCCTTTTCAAGTTGTTTGTGGAACTGTCCGTTATTGGTTATCCACTTGCTCGCCCATATCTGTTTGAGCATTTCGTTAAGGTCGTCGAGATTTGGCAGTAACGGCGACGTTACTGTTATCAGTTTGTTGTCCATAAGGAATTAAGTTTATATTGGTTTTATGATTTTCTCTTAACCAAAGAAAGGAGTTCGCCAAGCTCGGAGAACTTCAACGCACGGCTTGACAATGTGTAAAATGCAACGCCAACGGATATGCCGATACAAAGTTTTACAATGTCGCTTGGTATGAAGTGGTTTATCGTAAGTATCAGGGCAAACATAACGAAACAAAGGACTATCGTTGGCAGCAGGTCGCGCATCTGCTTGAAAAAGCCGACATTGATTAGTTTGCCGGTATAGTAAGTATTTATGGCCAACGCCACGAGTGAATTGAAAATAGATCCGTAACACATCACAATGAGTCCGAACGGGGCGGTGATGCAAAGGACGCTTACGCCGAGGATTTTCTTTATGATTTCAAGGCGCAGGAAGAGGTCAGAACGTCCTTTTACCTGCAAGAGGTTGAGGTTGATGGCATGGATAGGGTACCACATCATCGAGAAACAAATGATTTGCAGTAACTGTCCGCAGAAGCCCCATTGCGAGCCGAGCATAATGTTTATGAAAGGTTTTGCGACAGAAGAAAGCCCGACCATCAACGGGAAGATGACAAAAGCCGAGAGTTTCAGAAAGCGGCGGTAAATGCTTGCAAGTCGGGCATCGTCGTTCTGGATTTCACATAACACCGGGTAAGTAACCCGTTGGATTATGCCCGTAACGTTTGACGATGGGAACTCAGAAAACTGGTGCGCCCTTGTATAATGCCCAAGACTACTTGCGCTGAATAACTTTCCGATAACTATGGGATAAATATTGCGATAAACAGTATCGAGGAGGCCGGAAGCGAGGAGCTTTGAACCGAAGGCGAACAACTCGTGAAACGACTGCCAAGAAAATATCAACCTCGGCCTCCATTTTGACAACAGCCACAGTAAAGAGGTGTTTATGCCGAGGTTGAGCAGTTGTTGCGTAACGAGCGACCACACTCCGAAACCATGATACGCCATAGCTATGCCGACTACTCCCGATATTACAGCAGCCGTCAAAGCGGCCTTTGCCTGGGTCTTGAAATCGATTTTGATTGTCAGCAAAGCACGCTGCACAACGGCCAGCGAGTTGAAGATTATGCTGAGGCACACTACACGCATGACCGGGCATAGCTGCGGCGTATTGTAGAAGTCGGCAACTAACGGGGCGGAGACGTATAATATAAGGTAGAGCAACGCACTGACCACGATGTTGAAATAGAACACCGTGTTGTTGTCAACCTCCGTCCTGTCCTGCTTGCGTATCAGGGCCTGTGAGAATCCGCTGTCAATGAGCGACTGCGCCACGGCGATGAAGATAGCCAACATGCCGATGAGTCCATAATCATGAGGCGTGAGCAGGCGCGCCATCACAATCATGATTAGGAACTGGACGCCCTGCACGGAGAAACGCTCAACCGTGCTCCACAGCACGCCCTTCGCCGCCTTTTGCTTTAACGAGTCAGGCATATTTATATATAAAATATTTTCCGACAGTTTTTATTATTGAAATATATCCATGAAGATTGTATTATTGAGAATATCTTTCAAAATATTTTATTCCACTTTCTAATCCGAGAGGAATAAAAACATTTTTCATCCACTCCATATCGGAATCATTAGAATAATCTTCGATATGCTCTTCTTGAAACTGCATCATTTCAATAAAGAACCTGCAGAAAACATCTATGTGGATGCCAAATGTTACTTTAATATTATCATCATAAACGCCAAAAAGATTAATGCAAAAACTCCCGTTTTTCTGTTTCTCATATACCAATAAAGTGTAGGTTTCAGGTTTTGCAGAATGCGCTATTTCCGATAACATACCATACATAACTCCTCCGTTTTCGACCTTGCTCATTTGAGGAACTTTATTGTTTTTTATCGCACGCTGCAGTTCTTCCATATTTTCAGTTTCCTTGTAACGTGCCAGCAATTCCAATTGTTTCCGTACTAAAGTTGCCGCTTCTATATTCTCACAAAAAAGTAATAGTTCATCTATTACCATATGGGTTCTGATAAAAGATGCGATTAAAGGCAGGCGATGTTGGTCTTTCTCCCCTGCTACAGACATGAGTCTTAAGCGTTCAAATAAATTGTAGAGGAATTTTTCCATCTCATCCATTAACAATGCTCCTTCGGGGATAGCTTTGTTAAATTCAATGCATGCCGCTTCACGACATTTTTTATGAAGTTCTTTTAAAGTCATTTTTATAACTAATTATAAAAAATTAGTCTCTTTTGAAAATATCCCTCGTATAAACCTTATCTTTCACGTCATCCAAGCAAGCGTCGTAGCGGTTGGCAATTATTGCCTGGCTCTGCTGTTTAAATGTGTTCTGGTCATTCACTACCTTGCTGCCAAAGAATGTACTTCCGTCTTCAAGAGTTGGTTCGTAGATAATCACTTCAGCACCTTTTGCTTTTATTCGTTTCATTACTCCTTGGATGCTTGACTGGCGAAAATTATCAGAATTAGACTTCATAGTCAGGCGATAAACCCCGATAACACATTTCTTCTCTTCATTAGGATTGAAGTCACCACGATTGTAATAATCATAGTAACCGGCTTTGTGTAGAACTCGGTCGGCAATGAAATCTTTTCTTGTCCTGTTGCTCTCGACTATGGCTTGGATTAAGTTTTCAGGAACATCAGCATAATTGGCCAAAAGTTGCTTGGTATCCTTCGGCAAGCAATAACCACCATAACCGAAACTTGGATTGTTGTAATGAGTTCCGATGCGAGGGTCAAGACAAACTCCGTTGATTATCGCCTGAGTGTCAAGGTCTTTCATCTCGGCATAGGTGTCAAGTTCGTTGAAGTAAGATACACGGAGGGCAAGGTATGTATTGGCAAAGAGTTTCACTGCTTCAGCTTCGGTTGTACCCATAAACAAGGTGTCGATATTTTCTTTTATCGCTCCTTCCTGTAATAAAGCTGCAAACTCATGGGCCGCTTTATCCAACCGTTCATCACCTTCGGGACGGCCTACTATTATACGACTGGGATAAAGGTTATCGTAAAGAGCCTTGCTTTCCCTTAAAAATTCCGGTGAGAAGATGATGTCTTCAGAGTTCATCTTCTTCCGTATCATCTCGGTATAGCCTACGGGAATGGTACTCTTGATTACCATTATCGCATTCGGGTTGACGCTTTTCACTAATTCGATGACTTCCTCTACATGGCTCGTGTCAAAATAATTCTTAACCGGGTCATAATTGGTTGGTGCTGCAATGACAACGAAATCCGCATCTGAATAAGCCTTTGCCCCGTCCAATGTCGCGGTCAGGTTCAATTCTTTCTCTGCCAAGTATTTTTCAATGTAATCGTCTTGTATCGGTGACTTGCGTTGGTTTATCAAATCCACTTTCTCTGGAATTACATCTACCGCCGTTACTTGGTGGTGTTGGCTTAAAAGAGTTGCTATACTAAGTCCAACGTAGCCTGTTCCTGCCACGGCAATTTTTATATTCTTATCCATATTGTTCACTTATTGAAATATATTAATTATCAGTTTTTTCTACAAATTCATTTTCAAACCTATAGTATTTCATACATTGTGTAAAAGGACAAGCCTCCGTGTTAAGCCATGGAGCATATTCACAATATTCTGAAACTTTACATTGATCAGGATTTGAATATATGCCTTTTGAACATATTGATAATCTCTCACAAGCTTTTTCACCATCTGATTCCAAAAGTCTTGCCAATATTAATTCCCAACCAATATAACACGGCTGTTTCCAAATAGGGTTTTCCTTCAGCTTCGACCATGTTTCTTGGTAAAATAGTATAGTTTTTAGCGTCTATTACAGGATACCCATAAAAATCAGCTAAAGAACTAAATAAAGTTTTCTTATCATCAGATGGAACATTGTATAAAACATCTAAAAGTTTTGATGTAGAACCACAAGTTTCTTTAATGCAATTATTTATAACAGATTTATAGTAATCCAAATCAGTTCCAATTACTTGCTCAAGATTTTTCTTGAAGTCATCTAAAAATAACAATATTAGTCTATATCTTGGCATTTTCTTGCCATTACATGATACGGCAAAATTCTGTGCTATATGTTTGTATAATTCAATACCATTCCATGAAGGATTACTTTTCGCTAAATTAACTACATCAAAGAAGCCTACCCCGGGATTATCCCAATGAAGAGCACAATAACATATTGATGCTATTAATTTTCTGTCGTCCAATATTTCTGGATAGTATTCTTTTAGTATAAGTTCTGCTGTACAATACGGAACTTCAGGATGAAAGACATCTGACACTAGTGTTTTTTGAATCTCATGTGCCATGCTTTCCATTACACAAACATAACCAAAATCAAACCCATTTTCATAGATTCTGTTGTTCTCAAAGTCATAACATCCTATTGTAACAGCTGTTTTGTTTTTTCTAGCAATATCTATATTTGTTTCGTTGACATCAACTGCGTCAATGTTAAAATTACAATGTTTACTACCTGAAACATTCTTGAAATGAGTTAAGAATTGTGATAAATGTTCGTCTTTTTCCCATAAATGTAGAGGTAAATGAATAATGTGTTCTTTTGACATGTATTCTCGGTACATTATGGACATTCTATGAAACATATCACACATACGTATGCCAAATAATGTCGTAAGATGCTGTACATAATGTACATATTCGTGCATTAATGTCCCAAAAGCAGAATCAGACATATTCTGAACATCAGGAATGCAAACATCATCATCAACAAACATGTGGAAATGATTAGTTTTATATTTACTACATTTTCCACCATCTATAATATTCTCAAAAATATCCATTTATCGTAAGTGTTAAATTATGACAACACTACAACTTTTTCAGACGGTATGTCTGAGATAATATTAAAATTCAGTTGATATTAATATTTTTACGCATATACCAAAGGTTGAATGAATGCATAAACTTTCAACAGTCAAGTTATTTTCCCATTGTCTCGATTCCACATCGCAATTTCGCTATCCTTTCATCCTTGATTTTAAAAAGCTCTTGCAACTGTGGTTTAAACTCTGACAAATCGAACTGGCCGTTTTTGATTGCTTTCTCCATATCGGTAAGCAATTTTTCATATTTTTTTGAGTTCGGCTATTTTTCGTTCTTCCTCTTTACGATCCGTTCCCATCTCCTCCAAACGCTGGGTATTGGAGATGATTTCTTCTATCAGCTCCTCACGGCTCATTTCTTCAAGTCATTTCATTTTTTCATGGGGGTATCATAACAAGTCAACAACATTCAGCCCTTTCTTCATGCTGTTCCAAGTGTGATGGGCGACTGTCAAGGTCAAGGGGAAGGAAAGCCCGATTATTTGACCGACCTTTTTCAGGTTACGGTTTATATTGTGAATGGCTGTATCATGTTGCCGCCATTGTTCCTTCGGGTCTTTGGAGGTGATGACAGGGAAGAGGTAGGGAGTGTCGGGACGGGAATATTTATCCACTATCTCCTGCAAGTAAGGGTTCCAAATGACGGTTTCTTCCTTACCTATTGCCTTGGAGGTGTAAATCAGTTGGTCCCCTTTTATGTTGTCCTTGGTGAGATAAAACAAATCACCACCGGTCATTCCATTTGTGAATACTGCGAAAAGGAAGAGGTCACGGGCAAAAATGGCGGAAGGATGAAGGTTGCTTACGTCCATATAACGGAGTTGTATCACTTCCTTCGGTGTGAGCTTGTTTTTCTCTTTCTTCACCCGGTAACTTACGTCAACGCCTTCAAATGGATGTTGTTCGTTTGTTACTCCATCTGCAACGGCTAATTGGTAAACTCTCTTCAGGTTGCGGATATAGAGTGAAATGGAGTTGCGTCCGAGCTTTTGGTTCTCAAGCCAAGTGTTGTAGTTCCGTATCAGGAGAGAGTCGAAATCCTTGAATGGTATCTCGTTCTTGCCAAGAAAAGAGACGAACTTCCTGAGATACATATTCAGTTTGTTGGCTGCATCATACCTTCCCTCGTCCTGCATTTTTAAGACGAACGAGCGGGAGTATGAAATGAAACCGGCTTCTTCAGCTTGCATCATTGGGCTTGTAGTTGCTTACCTGGCGGCTTTCGGTTTATTGTTTTGAGTGACTTTTTTTCGGTGTAAGCCAATCAAGGAAGTCAAAGATGTTCGGCTCGTCAAAATATATGCCCATGTCGGCATTCTTGGCTTCCTCCGGGTCTTCCGGTATGGTGTAAAGGTCTTCGTAGAGGCTTATACGCTTGCCAAACGTGGTGGTGAAGTAAGCGTGCTTTGCCGCATCCTGCTCTTTTGCGAATATGTCGTTCCAGACGGTCTCGCCGTTCCATATAGGCAGAACTTTCTTGTCAAGACCGACAAACGGACCGTTTATGTATGTCTTGTCTTTATATGTGACGAGCTGGGCGGCAAGACGGCGGTTTTGCATGTTTGTCGGAACGGGTGTCGGAAATATCACATCCAGGAACTCACGACCGTCCCTGTGGCGTAAAGCGAACGTATGTTCGTTCTTTCTTTCAACGACCGTATAAGTGTCCAGCCATTCGGAACGGATAGAATCGAGAATTTGTGCCGTCTCTTTCAACCTGTCTTTTCCCATCCCTTCCACAAAGGATGTTTCACAGCGTAACTGTTTGGCAATGGTATCCGCCAAGGAACAGCCACGCTTGTCACGCCAGTTGAAGGCAAGGTCTGCCCACAGCATCCGTCCGGCTGTCTTCTTGCTTCCGGCGAGCCGCAGGAACATCTCCTTACGGAAACACAAGTTTGGAAAGACCGACCGCAATACTTGGTCTTCGCGTGCGAACCATGCCAACATCCCGCTTAGGCGCATGAAGTCGCCAGACAGTACGCTTTCCGTCATCCATTGCCTGAGGACACTGCATGGAGCCTTCGCCACGGCTTCCGACACGAGCCTGTCAACCTGTGATGTGGTTTTCGCGTCCATGCCCAAGCTTTCGCACCAGTTGAAAACCACATTGCCCACGCTGCGATACCTGTATTCGTAAACTCCGTCAAGCCCTACGGCGATGGTATTCTCCGTATAGAGAAGCAAGGAAAGGATAATCTGCTCGTCGAACGCCGCCGCTTCCTGTTCCGCCAGGCGGTGAAGCCTGCCGTAGATTTCATAAAAGAAAGCCACGTCGCCGTCCACGTCCATTGACGGATGGTGAAGGCGTTTCCATTCGGAAGTGAATTCTTCTATCGTGAGCATGATTTCTTGTCAATTATGCAGCCACACCGTCCGCAGGTACCTGCGCCATACGGCAAGGTGGTTGGTGGTGTTTATTTCCTTGCAAATGCGGACACAAGTGTTTACCAGCCTGTCCTTTGCCGCGTCTTTTTCTTGTGCGGAAGACTTGACGGCCATGACGTTCAGCGTATCTTCGCCGACCTTGAAATCCTGTACGGCCTTTACGGCTGAATCCGTATCAGTCAATACTTTATATAAGGTTGGGGCGTAGTTTCGGAAAGACTCGATGAGCTTTTCTTTCTGTTGTTCCCCGCTGACTAATTTCTCGTTGGCTTTCCCTGCCGTCAGGAAATACTCGCGGAGGAAGTCGTCCCAGTTGGCGAAGAATGTAACAATCCCGTTTCCTTCCGTCATACCGATATGGGCATAGTATGCCGTGGTGACCTTTCCGTCCTCCTGCCTGCTTGGATAATAGACCTCTTCGGTGATGTTCACCTTGCGGATGATTTCCGTAAAATCCTTATGCTGCAGTTCTACCTCGTCTTTGCCTTTTTCAATGGCAATTCCCGATGTGGGCGTAAGGAACGGACGGAGGACAAGCCTTGGCCAGTTTTCCTTCACATATCCTGGCGCGTCATGCTCGTAACGGGCAAGATTTGTCAAGAGTCCTGCCTCTCCGGCGGTCAGTCCTGAAAGGCGGCGGCTCAATGTTTTCTCACCTTGCTTGTCAAGTTCCCGACAGAGAGCGGCCAATGACAGGTCGGCGGCAAGGCGTTCCGTCAGTTCGTAAAGCATGGCTTGTGTGCGCTCCCCATAACCGCAGCCTTGCAGGATGCCGACAAGCAAATCAACGGCGCGCCCTTTCTCCGTGCCTATGGACAAGCGGTCTCCCTCGGCGTTGTGGAGGCGGGCGACATGAAGGTCGGAGACGTTGGGATAGGTGACGGTCAGCCAACTGCCCGGAATCATGCCCTGAACGTGGAACACCAGCCCCCTTTTCTTGTGGAAACGGCAGATGTAACCTTCCTGGCCGGCAAGAGGACCGTCGATGACACGCACGATTTCATTCGGCTCGTCCGTTTTCGTGTTGAAAGCATAATCAGAATAAGGACGCTCCAGCACAATCACCTTGTCGGCATAGTTCTCGTTGTAGTCGCGGAAGGCACGCATTTGGGCTTCTGGTATGGTGCAGGCGGTCGCTTTCTCGTCAGGAGTGCGCTTGCGGTTGTAGCGGAGGTAAGCGTCGGGGCAGTTGTCACGGAGGAAGTCAACCAGTGCGCCCTGTGTGGCAAGCACGAACACATAGCCGTCGAAAAGGGGGAGCCGCCGCTCGTTGTCGCCCCTGCGCACGTACACTTTGGTATTGGTGGGGCAATAGACTTCCAGTATGTTCCGTATCTTGCCCTTCCCACGCTCGATGCGTGTACACAAATCCTGTTCATGTCCGGGTTTTGTGCGGACAAGGAACCATTGGTAATCAACAGTGTTTAACTTGTCGGGCATGTTCTGAAAAAAGCGTTCCTTACGTTACCCTCATGACAATCGCATGACGGCTGACTGATACCTCTCCGAACTTGAATCACCACGCTTTACAAACATTTTCAGGATGTTTCCAGGCGTTGTCTACATCATTCTTTAGGTCTAACGGCAGCATTCCGGAGTAAAAACTCAGCGACAATGGCCTGCCGTTGTTATGTGGCAAGACGAACGGAGCATAGACTGCTTCATTGTTACATTTTCCATACCACAAGATTATTGCATTCCTTTATCAATTAAGTCTCTTTCTGGGTGGAGATTTGTCACCGCTTTATAAGTATAAAACCTCCACTCGTGTGCAAAGATACGAAAAACAGCGGATTTCAAGCGTTTTGCCGTGACTTTTTTGATAAAAATTTGTCCGCATTGTTGGACTAAAACGCGAAATGTTTGACTAATCGCCCGTCTCGGAAAAGCTAACGTTTTGATTTAAAGCGCATTACGGCAAAGTCACCGCTTCATACTTATGAAACTGCCACTTTAGTCAAACATTTTCCCCTCGGTTTCAATGCTTCGTTATCCTGCCGATGAGTCTCTTGTTGGCCTTCATCACGGTGGAGTTGTCGATTGCCGAGAGATAGATTTGCGTGGTCTTGATGTCCTCGTGCCCCAGTCCCCGGCTGATTACGGAGATGTCGTTGCCCATGTCACGCATGATTGAAGCCCAAGAATGACGGCTGACGTATGTCGTCAATGGGATGTGCAGGCCGCCATCACGCCGATTTTCTTCAGGTTCCGGTTTACGTTATGCTCCGCTTTTTCGTATTGTTCGCGCTCCGTACCGTCCTGTTTCCTTATTATTGGCAGCAGGTAAGGCGTGTCTTTTGCCTGACGGGAGTAAGCGTCCACGATTTCCTGCATTTCCCTTTCCCAGCTTATTGTTATTGTCTGGCCGGTCTTCTTGCGTGAGTATTGCAGCAGTCCGTTCCTTATGTCGGTCTTCTTCAGGTAGGCCATGTCAACGAACGAGATGCCTTGCAAATAGAAACTCAGCATGAACATGTCACGGGCGAAGGCGAGGGCGGAGCCGTCTTTCAGCCTTAGCTTCAGGATTTTCCTTATTGCTTCGATGGCTATGGCGCGTTTGGTGGTTGTGGCGAAACCGGTAAACACACGGCTGAAAATGTCCTTGTCTTCTGTCAACCCCATATCCACGGCCTTCAGATACAGCGTCTTCAGCGTCCTGAGATAGCACGACGAGGTGTTCAGTTTCAGCCCCTTGTCCTTCATCCACGCCTCATATTGGCAGATTGTCTCCCTGTCGAGAGCGTCGAAAGAAACGTCCTCGCCGTTCCTGAAATTAGAGAAGCTGGCCAATGCGTCACGGTAAGTCTTGGCGGTGCCGTATCTCTTTGCAGCCGTCTTCTTTTCAGCCATTGAGCGTATGAAAGTGAAGAATGTCATGCTTTCAGGCTGCTTCCTGTATTCCTTTATAATGTCATCGGCCGTGAAATTCACCTTTAACGCCTCCTTTTCGGCGATTATCCTGTCAAGCCTTTCCTGGTCGGACTTCAGCTTTGAGGCGGTTAGTTCAAGGTAAGCCTTTCGTTCCTTAGTCCCTGCAATGATGACAGATGAACTTACGTCGTCCCACTCGTCACGGAAAACATGGCAGTCGGTAAAGACAGTCCTCGTCACCCTCTCATGGATTACACGGAAATAAAGTGTGCCTTCCTTTCCCTCAACCGTAGACTGCCTGAGCATGATTTTTACTGACGCCATAACTTCCTGATTGTTAGAACTTTAACTTGTTACTTACGGTTCTTCCGCAGTTTTGTTGGATGGCCTTTCAGCAACATAAAATTGAGCACATCGAGTTTTTCTTTTAAAAGATTAAAAATCAATAGTTTTGTTATATAATTTGAAGTATGGATAAGCCGGATAGTTTTATAGCCCTAAATTTCAATTTAATCAATATACAGGTACTGATTA
>NZ_JACJJG010000289.1 GCF_016899855.1 Marseilla massiliensis | reverse complement strand
ATTGGTATGAAGCCGCAGACGGTAAACGTGGCCGGAAAGAGTAGTGTAACAGTTACAATGGAAGATGAGGCTACTGCACTCGACGATCTCGTTGTCATCGGTTACGGCTCCGTTCGCCGCAAGGACCTTACCGGTTCCGTGGCCACTGTGAGCAACGAAGCCCTCGCGGCTGTTCCGGTTGCGTCAGTAACCGAAGCCCTCACGGGTAAGATGGCCGGCGTAAACATCACCACGACCGAGGGCTCGCC
>NZ_JACJJG010000288.1 GCF_016899855.1 Marseilla massiliensis | reverse complement strand
ACGTCGAGGTCTTTTTCCTTAAGCACTCTCAACGCTGTTTGTTCCAGCTACCGAATCCAATGAAGCGGTAGTTTTCTTGTTTCTGTACTTGCCAATGAGATTTCTGCTCAAGTCAATGGCCTCGATTAAAGTCACGGTCACTACTAAAACTTTGTAACCTGTCCTTAAAATGTTCCTGATTTCCATAATTGTCTGTTGTTTAAAATGATTAATAATGTTGTTTTCCTAATACACAATTAAGGCTTTCAGGGG
>NZ_JACJJG010000287.1 GCF_016899855.1 Marseilla massiliensis | reverse complement strand
GGCGAGCCCTCGGTCGTGGTGATGTTTACGCCGGCCATCTTACCCGTGAGGGCTTCGGTTACTGACGCAACCGGAACAGCCGCGAGGGCTTCGTTGCTCACAGTGGCCACGGAACCGGTAAGGTCCTTGCGGCGAACGGAGCCGTAACCGATGACAACGAGGTCGTCAAGATTGGTTGCCTCATCTTCCATTGTAACTGTTACACTACTCTTTCCGGCCACGTTTACCGTCTGCGGCTTCATACCAATGTATGA
>NZ_JACJJG010000286.1 GCF_016899855.1 Marseilla massiliensis | reverse complement strand
GATGTAGGCGTCGCAGCAGTACTGCACCCCGCGGTCGGAGTGGTGGACGAGGCCGTCAAGACTGTCCGTGCCGCGCAACGCCACGGCATGGGCTATGGCCTGCCTGAGGGCATCGAGCGACTCCGAGGCGCGCAGCGACGGCGAGACCTTGTAGCCTACGACCTTGTGCGAGTAGGCGTCGGTGACTATGTGCAGGTAGCACGTGCCACCGCATTCGAGTGGTATGTAGGTTATGTCGGCCACCCACAGCTGGTTCGCGGC
>NZ_JACJJG010000285.1 GCF_016899855.1 Marseilla massiliensis | reverse complement strand
GACAAAACGTTATCTTCAAGCTTATTTTTTATAATCTTTTCTAATTCAAGTGTCATCATCATTTAATTCAGGCGGTCTCATTTTGTCATTCCGTGCACCGACACGGAATCCAGAAAACATCTACTATATCAATTAATGTGGTAGCATACACTGGATTCCGTATCGGTGCACGGAATGACAAAATGCGACCGCCTGGATTTTGCGAGGATGTCATGTGGGTAATGGTATGCGACCGCCTGACTTGCAGGTTGTTGTCATGTTCC
>NZ_JACJJG010000284.1 GCF_016899855.1 Marseilla massiliensis | reverse complement strand
GATTGAAGACATTGCTGTAGAATCATGCTTTGATGCAGTGGTTACAGTATAGAAGGCAGGAACTTGTGCTTCAATGTCATATAAGACATGAGCCTTCACTCCTCCTTTCTTGCTTCGCAACTTTGCAGTCTAATACAAATGGCTGCTATGTTCCAAGACAAATACGTATTCTCTCAATTAACCGCTTTTCTGAACAGGACTCAGTTTAACAACTATGTTCGCAAGTATGATGGCAACCGATATGTGAAACATTTCACTTGCTGGAATCAGAT
>NZ_JACJJG010000283.1 GCF_016899855.1 Marseilla massiliensis | reverse complement strand
TTTCAAAAAACCGTGTAATTGGCTATATTTCAATAATTTCAAAGAACTATTTATCCACTTTTACGGGACAGTAGTGATTCGACAATTTCTTGTCAATATACTCTTCGCATATCGTTTGTATGTCACTACACTCGGCCGAAGACCAATATATCTTCATTCCTGCGAATAATTTGTTTTTATAACTCATGCTATTTTATTTTAACGTGAGTTCGGTATAAGAAAACGATTGAAAAAGTTGTGGGAATGAGATATCTTTAGTACCTTTATAGTTGA
>NZ_JACJJG010000282.1 GCF_016899855.1 Marseilla massiliensis | reverse complement strand
CTTTTCCACAGCCGTTTTTGTTCGCCGCTCCCGGCGTGCGCCGTCTCCGGGGTGTTGTTGCCGATGCTCATGTGGGGCCTGCGCGTGTTGTAAAAGTCGATGTACCTGCCGATGGCCTCGCCGGCCGTGGCGATGTCGGCGAAGGCGCGTCGGCGGTTTACGGCCTCCTGCTTTATTATGCCGTTGACGCGCTCGGCCACCACTCCGACCGCGGGGTGCAGTACTGCTGCGACGCCTACATCGGCGAGCTGCGGCGACACGGCATATCGGTGA
>NZ_JACJJG010000281.1 GCF_016899855.1 Marseilla massiliensis | reverse complement strand
AAGCCGCAGACGGTAAACGTGGCCGGAAAGAGTAGTGTAACAGTTACAATGGAAGATGAGGCTACTGCACTCGACGACCTCGTTGTCATCGGTTACGGCTCCGTTCGCCGCAAGGACCTTACCGGTTCCGTGGCCACTGTGAGCAACGAAGCCCTCGCGGCTGTTCCGGTTGCGTCAGTAACCGAAGCCCTCACGGGTAAGATGGCCGGCGTAAACATCACCACGACCGAGGGCTCGCCCGACGCCGACGTGAAAATACGTGTACGTGGAGGAGGCTC
>NZ_JACJJG010000280.1 GCF_016899855.1 Marseilla massiliensis | reverse complement strand
AATTTAAAAACTTTTCGACTTGCGCTTGTGGCGCTGTTCACGCTCATCGTGGGCTCGCTGTCGGCGCAGACAATCAAAGGAAATGTGAAAGATTCCAACGGAGAGGCCGTCATCGGCGCAACAGTCCTCGAAAAAGGGACTAAAAACGCCGTAGTGACCGATATCGACGGAAACTTCTCCATTAAGTTATCGAGCAGTAACGAGCTGCAGTTTTCATACATTGGTATGAAGCCGCAGACGGTAAACGTGGCCGGAAAGAGTAGTGTAACAGTTACAATGGA
>NZ_JACJJG010000027.1 GCF_016899855.1 Marseilla massiliensis | reverse complement strand
ACTTATGAGCATACAAGATAATACAAATACTTGAATATCAGCATCTTATCTTTATCCAACAGAACTGCGGATGAACCCCGTTTGCGGTCTTTCGCCTTATGAAAGGCCGTCAACCGCACGCTAAAAGGCCGCCTTTTGCTCTCCAAAAGACGGCCTTTTATAAAGCCTTTGATTATCAGCTTCTTAGCTTGTCGTTGCCTGCCGGCTCGGCGACAGGCGCCGTGCAGCGTTTATTCCACTGCTACCTTGTCGGTCCTGACCGTTCCGTCGGTATACCTTACGGTGTGGATGAACAGGCCGCCGCGCGGCTTCTCAACCTTCATTCCGTCTACGGTGTACCAGCTTTCGCTCTCAATCTCCTTACCCTGGGCGTCAACGCCGTCGATTGAAGAGGGCAGTCCGGCCTTTATCTCGATGTTGTCGAGGTAGATAACGTCCATGTATCCGCCGGTATATCCGTAGAAGGCGAAGCTTATGTTGCCTGACGAAGCGTAGTCGGTGAGCGGTATCTCGTACAGCTTCCATCCTTCCTCGGTGTCTCCTCCGACGATGTATGAGCCTACTTGTTCCATCTCGCCGTCGTCGGCACGCACGTAAACGTCAAGCAGAGGCTTGTTGTCGGGATAGTTGGTGGCCATGTTGTATACCCAGAACGACAGCGTCGCGGTTGTTCCGCCGAGGCTTACCTTCGGCGATACGAAGCCCGCTCCGGCAAATGTCTCGTACATCGAGCCGTTGTACATGTATGCCACACCGCCGTCGCCGTCCTGCGCCACTGCGCCGTTATACGTCGAACCGTCGGGGTTGTCGAGGTTCCAGTTGAGCACATAGTCGTTTGACGTAACCTCGGTCCATGGCGTGGTGGACAGTTCCTTGCCCGCGAACGACTCCTTGAACGGCAGAGTGTACGGCTTGCCGAGCGTTACCGATGCCGCCATGGCCTGGCTCTCGCCCTCGGTGTTGACAGCCGACACGGCGTAATAGAGCACCCGCTGGGCGTCAGAAGGCTCGTTCTCGACAGTGTATGTCGTGCCTTCAACGTTCCTTGCGATGGGCGTAAGCTCGTTGGTCGATATGTTATAGCTGTAGATGTTGTACGTAAGCTCGTCGGCAACTACTACGCCTCCGTTGACGCCTTGCGTCGGGGCGGTCCATGCCAGCACTGCGTCCTGGTTGTCGGCAGAGCCTTTTGCGGTGTAGTTTCCAACTGTTTCGGGCACGTCGCGGCCTACGAAGAGCGTGTCGGCAAGCACCTCGCTGCGGCCGTAAGAGTTAGATGCCGAAATCATGTAGATGTTCTGTCCGTGCTGGGCCTGCGTGTCGCTCCACTCGACAACGGCTCCCGGGGCTACGTCGTTCTTGGTGAACACGGGCGTGGGGCTGGTCCCTCGGAACACTTCTACGCTCAGGTAGCCTTCAATCGGGTTGCCCTGGTAGTCGGTATCGGGCACGCGGAACGACATGTTCACCGTCATTTCGCCGCCCTTGTCGGCCTCGGCGTTGTAGTCGGTAATCATGTATGGCGAGAATGCCGACTTGAGGTAGGTTAGCGCTACGTCGTCAAGGTCTACGCTGAGATAGTCGCCCTGACTCGTGCCTATTGAGTTGAACCCGAACACGAAGCGGCCGGCCTCTGTGGTGACGACGTTGTGCGACGTTTCCATCATCTGGTAATTGGTGCTGCTTGGCATGTCGCCTATGAACGTCTCCTGGCTTTCCGGCGTGGCGTCGGTACCCATGTACACCTTGTTGGTTATGGTGTTGCTGTACAGGTTGATGTTAGCCTTGTAGGAGAATGCGTACACCGAGTTGGCGTCAAGCTTCATGGCGGGCGTGAAGAGCTACAGGTTAGCCTGGTCGCCTTCATTCGCGTTAAATGCGTAGAAGCCCATCCGCTTGTTAGCTTCGTTGTAAGTCCAGCGGTAATACGGGTTAGCCTCCGTGTCGAAACCGCTTGCCAGCGAGGTGTAAAGCTCCGAGGCCGCGCGAGTGTCGAACGTCTCGAGGTACGGCGCAGAGTATATTCCTACGAATGCCGAGTCAGCCGCCGTTGCGCCTGCGCCGTACTCATTCTCGGCAACTACGCTGTACACGGTCGTCCCCACGCGGCTTACGCGGTTGTCGGTGAAGCTGAGGCTTGCGCCCGGCGCCGGGCTGTCGAATGTGTGGATAGGCTCGGCCGTGCCGCCGCGGTAGACGTTCACCTTGGTCAGTGACGGTATCGCGTTGCCCGCGAGGTCGGTTGCCGGCGCGGTGAATGCCACCGTAGCGGCCATCGCTCCGTCGGCATCGGGCGTTATCTTAAGGTCGCCTACAGCCGCTGGAGCTTTGGTGGCGCCCACTTTCGTCACTCTTACGTTGTTAAGCAGCAGCATAGTGCTGTTGTTGGCGTTGTTACTGCAGTACCTTATTGCCACGAAATACTCGCCGTCAGCGTCGATGTTGAAGTCGGCCGAGTAGTCGCCGAAGGTCTCATACAGCTCCAGGCCCCTTACTTCCTTGGCTACCTTGAACGTAGAAATGTCGTTCGGGTCGGTGCCTACGCATATGTCGAAGTCCTCGGGATAGCCCTGCGTAAAGGTCTTCATGTTCATCGTGAAGCGGTAAACCGTTCCGCCTTCCATGTTGATTCCCGGCGTAATGAGCCAGTCGTCGCCTATGGGATTGTTTACGCTGATGTCTATTCTCACGTCGTTGTTGAATCCCTGGCGCCATGTGTTGTTGTCTTTGTTGGCGTCGACGATGGTGAAGAAGTCGGTAAGAACCGACGGGTCGGCAAATGCCTGCTCGTAAGGCACGGTGAAGGCGTCGCCGCACAGTATGCTTTCCGACTCGGCGTAGTCGCCCGTCTTGCCGTTGTTCACGGCCATAACCCTGTAACTGTAGCTGTGCATCGCTGTCGGCGTAGGCTCCGAGAACGTAGTAGCCTTGAGACCAGTGGCCACCGTTACGCTGTCAGGCATGCGCACTACGGTGTACGTCAGGTTGTTGAAGTCGATGTATCCGGCGTTGACACCTCCCTCCGGAGCCGTCCAGCTGACGTTGTTCGTGCCGGCCGTCTCGTCGTGGGTGAACGTAAGCGAGCCTACCGTCTTCGGCACGTCGTAACCGATATACTTGGTCAACGACACAGTGGGAGAGTAGCCCCCGTCGTTGCTCAGGTTGACTGCGACGTAATGGTTGCCCTCGGTGAGCGTTACCGGTATCGACACATGCTCGCCCGCAACGGCGTCTACACCCTTGAGATTCTGGCCGTCAAGCCATACGTTAAGCGTCGACTTACCGAGCGGGTTGCCGCCGTATGTGGCGTCGGGCACGTCGAATGAAATCGTACAACCGAGGCCTCCGTCGGTGTCAGGCGTTATCTTCAGGTTTTCAACTGCCGCCGGGGCTGCGTCGGGAGCGGCGTTGTCGGTATCGTAAAGGGCAACGAACTGCTCGTTGTTCTTGAAGTCGAGAACCTTGAATGATTCTGCTGTCTCGGGGTCAACGGCGTAAAGCTGGCTGCCCTGAGTCGTCCACGCGGCCCACAGGAACAGCCCCGTCCTGCCGTCGTACATCATCGACTGGCTGTACAGCACCGGCTCAACACCCGTAAAACCGACCATGCGCGGACGGCCGTTGGCTTTGTCTATGGTGTAGAGGTCGCCGTAGTTGTTGATGAAATACATCTCTCCCGAAGGCAGCGAGGCCAGTGTTATGACGTTATATCTTCCGCGGAAAGAGGCAATTTTGTCCATTTCGTCGTAATCACGGTTATACACACACCAGTCAAGTCCGCTCAGGTCGTCGTTATACTGGAGCGAGTAAATGGTGTTGTCGGTGACGTTGTAAGCCATAGCCGACGGCAAGAGTGAATACGACTTGCTGCTGGTGTCGTACAAAACGTTCTTCAACTCAGTCCAGTTTCGGGTGTCTATGGTGATGTATCTTGCGCCGTTCAGCGCGCCCATGACGTTCAATGCCGATATTCCTACAAACTGTTCGTTGCCGTAAGCGCCTGACATGAAGCCGTAAGAGAGGTTCGTAAAGTGGCTTACGGGCGTGGGATTATCGCTTATCTCGAACGAGTAAATGCCGTAAGGAACGTCAGTTATTGACGCGTTTGCCCAAGTGTCGCTGTTAATCAGGGCTCCGTAGAATGTGCGGCCGGTGAACATCGACGCGTCAGCGGCTGTTGTTTTAGCTGCCGTTTTCACTTGCTTGGGCAGTCCGTCACTTATTCTTGCCTCCGTAGGAACGGCTTTCAGGGCGGTAGGTCCTTGTCTTCCGTCTGTCGGCGGAAGCTGTCCTGTGGTCTGCGCCACGGCTTGCAGCTGGCATGACAACGCCACGGCGAAGAGCGCAACCAGTGATATTATGATTCTTTTCATGATTTTCGAATGTTAGGGTGAATGTTATTTGACTATCTTCATGGTCTTTCCGCCGCGCTTGACGATGTATATTCCCTTTGGCAAGGAATTGATGTCGGTGGTCGGAAGCAGTTTTCCGCTGATGTCGTAGATGGCCGTCGGGGCTTCGTCGGCAGTCTCGATATTGTCTATCGAGGACGTAATGTCGCTCAGGCGGAACTGGCATACCGACAGTTCCATCGGGCTGAGGAACGACAATACATTGCCGTCGTAGGCCATGAGGCACGCCGTATATACCGTGCCGGGCACGCCGTTCTCGAACGCTCCGCCGAAAGTAACGTCGACGGTCTGGCCCTCCTTGATGAACAGATACTGCGGAGTGAGGCAGCCTTCCTGCACGGTGCCAGTCTCGTTGAATAAATAAAGGTAGATGTATCCGCCGTAAACGCCCGACGTACAGGTGATTTTGGCGGTTATGTCCATGTTGTTCTTGTCTACGTTATTGTTGTCGGCGAACGACAGTTGCTCCGCGGGGCCGAACACTGCGGCCTCTGCCGGTGCCTCGTTTACGGTAATCTCGCTGAGCGGGGCAATGCGTTTGTTGTCGTCGTCAACCACGGTAACGAGATAGTTTCCGGGCTCAAGGGTGTAAGAGTCGATAAGTTCGAGGTCAAGACTTGCGCCCGGAGCCAGGTCAATCTTGTAAGCCGAGCCGGTCGCTACGCTGCGTTTGGTTTCCTTGTCGACAATCGACACGTGGATGTCTCCAAGGTAATCAACGTCGCCGTTGTTCGTAACCGTGCCCCCGATCTGTGCCGGCACTCCTGCGTAAACCTCTTCGGGAAGCTGCAGTTCGGCAATGTCAAGGTCGAAGTATTCGGGGTACGAGAATGTGATTTCGCTCTCGGTGGCGGTCAGGTAGATGTAATTCGGGTAGCCGACGTACTCGTCGCGAATGCGGTTCCACGCTCCGCTTCCGCCCTTTACGCGGCAAACGGGGTAGAGGGTGTACTCGCCCGGGGCGAGAGTTCCGAGCGAAACGTCGTTGAAGTCGGGCCCGAATATCATGTATCCAACGTACAGCACGTCGCTGACTCCGGTCTCGACAACCTTTGTTATATTGCCGTCGGCGTCGGTAAGCATAAGTCCGTAATCGAATTCAGAGTCCTGCCAGCCGGCGTTGCGCAGCATTCCGCACAGCCTGAAGTCGGTAGAGGCGCCGTTGGCGATGGTCTCTTCGGCGGGCACGAGGCCTTCTGACGATACGAGCTCGATGTCAGGCTCGCTGCCTTCCTGCGGCTTTTGTATGCCCGTTATAATCTGCTGGTCGTAGTTGTAGCCTCCATCGGCGCCGCCTACGCCCTGCACTGGAGGCATGAGAGCCGTCGTGCGGAAGTAGCCGTTGCTCATTCCGCTCCATCCCCAGTTGACGTGTATAAGTCCGTTATCATCGTATCCGTCGAACACGAAGGCGTGTCCTCCGGCCGAGGAACGCCCCGTGGCGATGACCGGGCGGCCTGCGTCAATCTCGCTCTTGATGGTGTTGTCCCATTCAAGGCTGCCGTAGTTGGTGCGCTGGCGGTAAGCCACGCCCTTGTCATAGTTGAAGTACGTGGCGAGCGCTATGGCCACTTCGGTACTGCCGGCGCCGCTCGACGTAGAGTATTCCATGTCCACCGAGATTCCGCAATGCAGCATTAGCAGGGCTACGGCCTCACGGCTTGCCTCGCTGCTCGTGGCGTCGTATGTCGGAAGCATGTCGTCCCAGGCGTAGCGGGTGTTGCCGAAGTCGGCGGTAAGCGTGCCGCCTCCGAGTATTGACGGTGAGTAAGTGTGCGAGCCGACGCCCGTCTCGGGCCATCTGTGGTAGTACATTACCTGCGCCATTGCGGTGGCTACGCATCCCGTGGCACATCTTGCGTTGAGGTCGTAAGACGGGCACATGTCGTTGTAAGGCTCGTCCTGGTTCCACATTATGTCGCCGAGCAGCGGCGCGACGGCCTTGCGTGGTGCGGCCTGGACCGTTTCGGCGCCACGGTATCCGGTACGTCTGATATACGCTATTTCGTCCGCGTAGCCTGCAATCCAGCTTTTGAACTCCGGCGAAATGCTGTTGGTGTCGAAGCTGCCGCTGTCGCTGTAGCCGAGGATTTCGTGCGCTCCGTCGTCAGCGGCTACGATTACGAAGCCGCCGTTATTGCCTACATTGAACACGTAAAGGCCGTTCTTACCGTCAGAAGCTATGGCCGTATGGGCCAGTTTGAGCTGTCTTGACGACATGACCGGCGACCTTGTCTGCCCGGAGCTGCCGTCAAGGAACGATTTTGCGATGGCGAGTGCCTGTGCCGGATTGATGTCTTCAGCGAAAGACATGACCGAGAACAGTACGCTCAGGATGATGAAAGTAAATCTTTTCATAATGTTACTGTTTTATAGTTTTCGACCGCGCAAATATACGAATAATCCGTAAAAACCATAAAAAAGCAACGTTTTGAATGTTTCTGATTTATGAATTGGAAATTAAAGAGTCGTCTTTGGATAGCTTTTGGTACAGCGAAGGGGTCATGCCGGTTACTTTCCTGAAAGCGGAGATGAAGTTGGAGTCGGACTTGAAGCCTACGCTTTCGGCTATGCCGTGTATGCTGTAGTTGCCGAACCTGTCGGTGTCCATCATGCGTTTCATGGCTACCTTTATCCTGTATTCGTTGAGGTAAGTGCGGAAGTTCTTGCCGAAGTTTGAGTTGATGGCCTGCGATACGTAGTTGGTGTTCGACTCGGTGAGGCGGGCCAGGGCCGATAGGCTGAACGCGGGGTCGCAGAACACGTCTTCATCCGACATCACCTCGGTTATCCTGCGTATCAGGTCGTTGCGGTCGTAGGTGGCGGCGTCCTTGTCGGCCGTGGCTCCGTCGATGTCCGTCGGCGGCATTATGCCGCCCTGGGCGTCGCCGTTCTTCAGCGCGCTCTCCATCTTCAGCAGCTCGGCGTTGCGCTTGAACAGGGCGAGATTGGCCACGTGCAGTTTCTGCCGCTGGCGGTAGAACACTATGGTGGCCGTCACTGCGAGGGCCACGAGGGCCAGGAGCATTGACAGGACAATCTTCTGCAGGGAGTTGATTTTCTCGAGATTGTCGATGGTAGCCTGCACGATTTTGTCCTCGGAGACCTCGTAGTCGGTCTTGATGCGCGAGAATTCGTTGATGTTCAGCAGCGAGTCGTTGTACCTAAAGTACTCCTTCTGGTAATGCAGGGCGTTCTCCTTGTCGCCCAGCTTGGTGTAAATCCTCATCAGGCCCTTGTAGCAGTCGGTGTACAGGTACATCTGGTTCATGTCGCAGGCTATCGACTCGTAAGTCTTCAGGGCCGACAGGGCCTTGTAGAGGTCGCCGCGGTTCTCGTAACACTGGTAAACCTCCGAATAGGCATACACCTTCATGTCGTCAGGCAGGCCGTACCTGTCGGCGGCGGCTATGGCCTTCTCCATCCAGCGGGCCTTGCCGTCGTAGTCGCCGTGGCTGCCTGCGATGAAGCCCTTGTTGAAATAATAATAGTACATGCGGCGCCCCTTGCTTATCCCCTTCAGCCTGAGCAGGTTCTCGTTGAGGCCGTCAGCCAGCTCGGGTTTGCTGATATAGCAGCTCGCCCCGATCATGTTGGTGAGGAACTTGAACTGCATCTCGTCGTTGTCTGACGCCTGTCCGAGCGCGTAACCCTTCTTGTACAGCTCGAGGGCCTGGGCAAAGTCCGAATAAATCGAGTATATTCCGCCCACGTTGTAATATGCCTTCATCAGGTTCAGGGTGTCCTTACGGCTGTTGCGCTCCTCGATTTGGACGTAGCGCAGCAGCTTTGACAGCGCCTTGTTGTATTGGTTCTCCTTAAGTTCCGCCATGCCTTCGGCATACAGCTTGTCGGTATCTGCCGAGCCGCCGTCAGCCGGATACTTGCCGCATGAGTGCATGCAGGCAAGCAATATGACTATGAAAAAAACTTGACTAATGGCATATTACGGATGTGATTTACCTGCAAAGATAATGTAAGTGTGGCAAAACGCAAAGCAAAAGCGCAAGAAATGGCCTTTTACCCGTGTTTTGCCAGCCGCCGGATACTCATGTAAAGCACCGTTAGGTGCGGCGCGTGGCAATGCGTGATAAAGCCGCTTGGGCAGGGGCCTGGCCCGGAGCGCTTCCCAAAAGGCGGCCTTTCGCCTTCCGAAAGGCCGTCAACAGCAACGCAAAAGGCCGTCTTTTGAAATGCAAAAGACGGCCTTTCGGAAATTCGTTCAAATCCTCATGAAACGATGGCGCTTGATTACCCGTTTTTATTCGGCAGCAAATGGGGCTTTTGATAATCGTTTAATAATTGCCGACGAACATGCTTCCTCGTGATGATAGCGCGTTATAATACCTTTTTGTTCATATTTTCAGCTCTCTTTGCAGCCATACTTTCATTACCGGGTCGGGTATTACGGTCTTGCGCTTTTCAATCTCTATAAGTTCTTTCTTTACCAAGGCGCGTTTTATTATGCTGACGTTCGCCGACGAGCCGAGCTGGTATTTACGCAGCACTTCCTGCGTGGTTAACTCGCTGTGTACGCCGTCGGTTATGGCGCGGAGGAAGTTCATCTGGTAGGAAGTAAGGCTTTCGGTCTGCTTTTCGAAGAGCGGCGTGTTCTGGTCAATGATGTCCTGGAAGGCGTCTTCAAGGTTTTTCCGCGTGGCTTCATTGCCGGTGCGCGTCCAGACGAGCCACGCCAGCTGTTGCACGTATGATGAATGATTGTCGACCATGTGGCATATTTCCTCCGCCAATTCTGCCGATATGCTCTTTCCCGTAGCCCCAAAACGGCTTCGGATATAGCTTACCCAGTCGGCAGTGGAGATTTTTTGCAGGTAAATCGCGTCCCCGAATTTGTAGAGCGGCAAGCTCTTCCGCTCGAAAAGCTCGTTCATCAGGTGCATCTTGCTGCCGAACAGACAGTATGATACGTGTTTTTGCAGCTGCCATTCTGAGCGCAGCCGTTTCTGGAAAGCCTTTGAGTTCTTGAATTCGCCTATTTGCTGGAACTCGTCAATGCACACCACTATGTTGTATCCTTTCTTTTCGGCGATTTTTTCGGGCAGTTGCAGTATCTCGTCGACGTCATCTTTTTTCGGCGTCAGCTCCAACGAGAGCGTGAAATCGGCTGCGGCGTCAACGCCAAACGAGATTTTTGGGTTTATGCGCGACATAAACTGCCTGATATGCTCCATCCATTCTTCCGCCTTTGACGACGTCTGTTTCAGCACAGCCGAGGCGAAGGCGGCGTAAAAATCGTCGTCGCTGCGGCAGGAGAAGATGTCGAGATAGACTATTTTCAGTTCTTCTGACTGCGCTAGGCGGCATACTTTCCGCACCAACGACGTCTTTCCCCAGCGGCGTGGGGAAATCAATATCGTGTTAACTCCGCTGCGGAAGTTCATCAGCAGGCGTGCCGTTTCGTTTTCACGGTCGGTGAAGTTGTCACCCGAAGCTGCCACTCCGAATACAAAAGGCTTGTTTTCCATAAAGTTTCAAAATGTTTACCGTATGTGAATATAGCGGCGGGCGGGTGCAAGGATGAATCCAAAACTTTGTTCTCGCTTTGTCTTTGCCGAGCCACATCTTATATTCATGAAGCAAATTTACTAATAAATTTGTTAGTAATAAAATTGTTACTAATATTTTTATTACAATTTATTGTGTTCCGTTCAAACGTCAATAATACGGCGGATGTCCGTCTGCGTGAAAGTGCTTGATTGCTATCGGTTTAGCGGTATGCCGCATGGCAAATTACAAAAGGCGGCCTTTCGCCTTCCGAAAGGCCGTCAACAGCAACGCAAAAGGCCGTCTTTTGAAATGCAAAAGATGGCCTTTCGTTAAAGTATCGTTTATAGTCGCGTTATTACTTCGTGCTCCACTGTCCGTGCAGTGTGCAGTATTCGCGTGCGTAAACGTCGGTTGCGTCGGTATAGAACACGGCTTCCGGTTTCTCGCCCGGCTTGAGGTGCTTGCGCTGTACCTTGTCGCCCTCAACCAGTTCGATCCATTCGATGTAGTGCTCTTCGGTCATCGGGTGCTCAACGCTGCCCACCTTGACCTTGTATCCTCCGTCTATTTTCTCGATTACGGGCACGTGCTTCTCCGTAGCAGCGTCTACCGTGTTCTCCTTCATCAGCTTCATTGGCTGGCCGCAGCATGTCAGCGTGCCTGCTCCTGCGTGGAGTACTTCTACTATGTTGCCGCATACTGCGCAGCGGTAAACTTCATTCCTGTTCGTCATAATCTTGTTCCTTTCTTTTATTTGTTATACATTCGGGACGCCTCCGGCTGTCGTTCGCCTTGCCGTATGGGCCGTCCCGCTTATGTTTTTGCCTTGTACCGTCTGGAGGTCTTATGTTTTAGTCTTTTTAAATTTTTACCCTTTTACCTTTATAAATCATCCTCCTCGGTGTCATTTTCCTCGATTTCATCGGCATTTTCGCTCTCAGGCTGCTTGTATGTGCCGTCAAGTATAGCCCTGTATTCTGCCGGGTTGTTGATTATCCGGCATGCCTCCTTCATCTGCTTGTCGTACTTCAGGCTGTTCTCCACTGCCCCCGCCTGGTAGTAGTAGGCAGTCACGAGGTCGTTGGTTATTATCTGCTTGAGCACGTCCTTGTGCATGTCAAGGTCGCGGGCGATGTTGTGTTTCAGCTTTTTCTCGAGGTTCTCGAACTCCGTCTTGGCGTCGTCGTAATAGCCTTCGAACTGCACAATCTTCTTCAGTGTCTTTAGTGCGCGCTCGCTTTCGGGGTCATACGTGAATCCGCTCTTTATCACCCTCTGCTTGAAGTCCTCGTAGTCGGCGTCGGACAGCTCGAAATCGGCTGCCGGGGCGATGGTCGGGTGGGCCGCCATGTAGTCCGTTTCGTAATCGAGCAGCACCTCGGTAGAGTCTAATCCGGACATAGTCAGGTAGTAAGCTATGTTCGGCAGCGAGTCGGGACGCACCTCTATGTCTGGCTTTATGCCGCCCCCGTCGCGTACTTCACGCCCTCCTGCCGTGTAGAACACCTTGGTAAGGCTGTCTGGAATGTGCTCGGTGTAGCCTCCGCGGGCGTGGCGGTAGTTGATGGCCTGTATGCATCGCCCGCTCGGGATGTAGTATTTTCCGGTGGTAAGTTTCATCTGTCCGTTGTACGAAAGGTCTACGGGAAGCTGGACGAGGCCCTTGCCGTAGGTGCGCGTGCCCAGAATTACGGCGCGGTCGAGGTCTTGCAGGCTGCCGCTGGTTATCTCGCTGGCGCTGGCGCTCTCGCCGTTTACAAGCACGACGACGGGCATTATAGAGTCAAGCGGGTCAACGGTGGTTACGTAGTCGGTGTTCGCACGCTTCAGTTTTCCGCGCGTCTTCACCAGCGTAATGCCCTTGGGCACGAACATGTTGACTATCTCTACAGCCTCGGGCACAGACCCGCCGCCGTTGCCGCGCAGGTCGAGCACAAAGCCCTTCATCCCCTTGTGCTTCATCTCGACCAGCGCCCGGCGCACGTCCTTGGCGCAATCCTCGGTGAAGCTGGTAAGGTTAAGGTAGCCGATACTGTCATTGCGCAGTCCGTAGTAGGGTATGGTCGGCGTCTCGATGGCGCGGCGAGTGATCCTGAACTGCATCTCCTTGCCCGTTGACGGGCGCTTGATTTTCAGAACGAACGTGGTGCCTGGCACGCCTTTAAGGTGCGAACTGACATAAGCAGGATACTTTCCTGCCATCGTAGAATCGTCAATGCACAGGATGATGTCGCCCTTTTTCAGGCCTGCCTCGGCGGCCGGACTGCCCTGCATAGGCTCGTCTATCACGGTGTTACCAATCTTCTGGTTGTACCGTATGATAGAGCCTATACCGCCATAACGCCCCGTGAGCATGGTCTTTAGGTCCTTGACTTTGTCTTCGGGGTAATAAACGGTATATGGGTCGAGCGATTTCAGCATTGAATTGATTGCCGTACCGACCACTTCGTCGGCGTCAAGCGTGTCAACGTACATCAAGTCCAGATAGCTGTAAATCTCGTTGAACACCTGCATGTTCTTGGCAACGTTGAAGTTGTGGTCCTTGTCTTCCTGCGCCGTCGAGGCCGTGAAAGACAGCATAAGCAGCGCAATGAGCTGCAAAATCCTTATTTTCATATTTAATTCCTGTTGTACAGTTGGCGGGCATAAGTCAAGGCTGCCATGTATGATGCAGTCCTGGTATGTTCCGGCAAGGCTTTCGTCCCCGATCCGGAGCATGTCACCCTTGTGGCCGTAAATAAACGTTTCTATTTGCAAAGATATACCTTTATTGGCGTAAAACACCGTCTTTTGCCTGAATTTTATCGAATTTTATTCGAAAATTCAATTTTTTAGCCAAAAAGTTTGGTGGTTTCAGAAAAACGCATTACCTTTGCAACGCATTTGAGAGATAATGCAATACTGCTTCAATAGCTCAGTTGGTTAGAGCACCTGACTGTTAATCAGGGGGTCGTTGGTTCAAGCCCATCTTGAAGCGCCTTACAAACAGAGTGCTAATTACTTGGAGTTCAGGTAGTTGGCACTTTTCCTTTTGTCTTGTTTTAACCCTTGACGGAGTGGAAAGACACGGCTTTTTGACGGGAATTTCGATACTGGCTTCATCGCTATCTCTTGTGAATGGATATTTAGGTACTGTTGAAGGGAACTGATACTTATGAAACCGTAATAAGATCGGTCATGTCATTCATCGGCAGGGAATATCTGAACATATCTGAAATTAACGTTGCCTTCTTGACAAATATGCTGAATATTTGAAAAGACGAAGTGATGAAAGAAACCGTAAACTGATAGCATTGGGTAAACGCATTCCATACGGTTTGGATTACGGCAGTATTTTATTACAATCAAAATGTTGACAGGCAGCGCATGGGAGCCGACTTGAAAGTTACCGACAAGATATAAAAGTGTAAAGGGAAGAAAATAGAATTGACAAAAGTGGCCGTTTTACAAGTATGAAGCGGCGATGTCTTGTAAAGTATTTTATATCAGTAAATTAGTCAATGACAAGTCCGTTTTTAGTCAAACATTCGGCGTCTTAGTCAAACAAGAAAGATAAAATTTCATCAAAAAAATCTTCCAAAAGAACCATAAATCCGCTGTTTTTCGTATCTTTGCAGCGAGCGGAGGTCTTATACTTGTGAAACGGTAATTATTCCTCCATTGGGACAAGAACTAAATTAAGGAACAACAAGGAATTTTGTGGTATGGAAATGAATAAAATGAAGCCTGCAACGCTTTGTTCGTCACGCCACATAACAACGGTCAGTCATTGCCGCTGAGGTTCGTCCGGAATGCCGCCGTTAAGCCTGAAGATAATGCAAGCGGATGCAATGAATATTTGTTGCAAGACGCATATTCTTATCTTGAAAAGGTATTTTGTAACTTTCATGCGATTGCCATGAAGGGAATTTGAAGAACGCACTTTTTTGAAAGGGAATAAAAACTGTATTCCTATTTTATAATGAGCACGGACAAACTCAACAGTGTGGACTACCATTGGTTCCTTATCCGCACACAACCACGACAGGAAAAGATACTGACGGACTTGCTCGCTAAACACCGGCAGGTATCGAAGAATATCCTTGAGGTTTACTGCCCTTCACTGGTTGCCGCGAACATGAACAATGAGTTGCCAAGGAGGTTGTTTACCGGGGTTGTATTTGTGCTCGCCACCCGGCAGGCCGTTACCGACTTCCTTGAACAGCGCTTTCCGAAGGGTGTCATGCTCTACGATTACAGCAAGAAGACAAAAACACAAAAGTCGTCGGTATTGACCATTCCCGAAAAAGAAATGCGGATGTTCAAGGACTTCAACGAGAACTATTCCGACCGGATGATTATACTCGAACGGCCTTACTCTGATTATGCCTTCAATCCGAAAACAAATGAGCCAAACGACATTGTAAAAGTTATTGACGGCCCGTTGGCAGGAACAGAAGGATACATAACGAAGTTCAGGCGAGACAAGAGGCTGGTTTTCCATATTCGAGGGCTTGGCAAGAACAGCGGCATGACTGTTTCAATACCCAATATCTGGAATTTCCGGGTAGTAAGAATCCATAATGCGGAAGGCGACAAGCAGACAATAGGAACAATAAAGGAAAGGGCTGTTGACCTGCTTATCGGAATGATACAAGGTTGCGGTAATGGGGACAAGACACTTTCCTTGCTGTATGAATTTGTCGAGGAATTAACGTTTAAGCCCTCGCTGGTCGATTTCTGCAAGAGCCTGTACAATAAGGGTTACGAGAAGATAAGTCAAAGGATATCCCAACTTGATACGAATAATGCAGAACTTTTATTGAACCTTATCCGTTACGAGAAAGACAATCCAGGATATGTAAAGTCAAACTGGAAAAGACTCGTAATCAGGCCATTCCTTACTCCTACCTCCGGCGTTGAACTTGAAGAAGGACATGAAGAAGCACAGTTACAGCATGCAGACTTCACTGAGACAATAAGAAGGGTTGATATAACAGAAGACGTATATTATCCGAGCAAGGAGGAAGAGAAAACGATTACTACGACTTATTATGCCCATATAGGTGTTATTGAGGATGTAAGTAAAAATTCCGTCACAATCTTTGCGAACTGGGATTATTTCTTGGGAGAATACTTTATGACAGGCGGAAAGGCAAACGAGAAGTTAGTGAAAGGGACAAAGACGCCCGACTGTAAGGGAAATAAAGATAAGCTAATAGAGTCGTTCCGCAATTATTCTCCCACATTATATAATGTCATTACCAACGAAGAATCAAAGGTAAAAGCTGTAAAAAATCTCAATGTTGGTGAGGATAGACTAAATGTGATGGCTATAACCGCAACATCAAATATCGAGGATGCGAAAGACGAATTGATAAAGACCTGCACCGACATTTGTAGGGAAATAAACACCACGACCCATCTTGCTGTCTGGAGAAGGTATTTGAGGACTGTGTGGCTGCATATATAATAAAAGGTGATAAAGAAAGTGATGATGTGGAAATTTTGAATTCGTTGCTGATAAATCATAATAAAAACGATAAAATAACACAAACAATATGAACAAAAACACAAAAATTGCAGTAGCCGGAACTGGTTACGTTGGACTTAGTATTGCCACTCTTCTCAGCCAAAATCATAAAGTAACGGCCGTGGATGTTATTTCCGAGAAAGTAGACTTGATAAACCAACGAAAGTCACCGATACAGGATGACTATATCGAGAAATACTTAGCAGAAAAGGACCTGAACCTGACAGCAACAACAGATGGAGCAAAAGCATATTCTGACGCAGATTTCGTTGTCATAGCAGCCCCGACCAATTACGACCCGGTAAAGAACTATTTTGACACGAGCCATGTTGAGGAGGTTATAGAGTTGGTCAAGAGTGTTAATCCGAATGCAATAATGGTTGTCAAGAGCACCATTCCTGTCGGCTATACGGAAATGATAAGGAAGAAGATGAATACAGACAACATCATTTTCTCTCCCGAATTCCTCCGTGAAAGTAAAGCCCTGTATGATAATCTTTACCCAAGCCGTATAATAGTTGGCCGTCCTGAAGGTGATGAACGTTTGGATAAGGCTGCCCATGAATTTGCCGCTTTGTTACAAGAAGGGGCAATCAAGGAAAACATCGATACTTTATTCATGGGTACAACAGAGGCCGAAGCTGTTAAACTTTTTGCCAACACCTATCTTGCTCTTCGTGTTTCCTACTTTAACGAGCTTGACACCTACGCCGAAATGAAAGGACTTGACACACAGGCGATAATCAACGGAGTTTGTCTTGACCCACGTATCGGAACACATTACAACAATCCGAGCTTTGGATATGGTGGCTATTGTCTGCCTAAAGACACGAAACAGCTTCTTGCCAACTACGCAGATGTACCTGAAAACTTAATCCAGGCCATAGTAGAAAGCAACAGGACAAGGAAGGACTTTATCGCAGACCGTGTTCTCCACAAAGCCGGTTATTATGACTATTACAATCGTGGTGACTTCAATCCGTCAGAGGAAAAGAAGTGCATTGTTGGCGTTTACCGTCTGACAATGAAATCAAATTCCGACAACTTCCGGCAGTCGTCAATTCAAGGCGTAATGAAACGTATCAAGGCAAAAGGGGCCGAAGTAATTATCTACGAACCCACGCTTGAAGACGGCAGTACATTTTTCGGCAGCAAAGTAGTGAACAACCTCGAAACATTCAAGCAACAAAGTCATGCTATCATTGCCAACAGATATGATTCTTGTCTGGATGATGTGAAAGATAAAGTTTACACAAGGGATATTTTTAGGAGGGACTAATTCCGTATTTGTAAATTAGAGGCTATCTTATGCCACTCTCTGTAAAAACAAATTACATACTCAACCTGATAAATACGGGAACGCAGATGTTGTTTCCGTTGATAACCTTTCCGTATGCCTGCCGTGTTATCGAGGCTGACGGTATTGGGCAAGTCAACTTTTTCTCTTCCATCATCGGGTATATCTCGTTGTTTACCTGTCTTGGTATTCCCATGTATGCAATCCGTGAAATTGCAAGGGACAGGAATGACGTGGTTAAGATGAACCGTACTGCCATAGAAATACTGCTGTTACACGCCTTACTTACTATTGTTGGATACTTGATTGTTGCGGTATTATGCCTGACAGTTCCTCAAATTAAGGCCGATGTACCTTTATTCCTTATATTAAGCCTTACAATCTTCTTTACGGCAATAGGATGCGAATGGTTTTACCAAGGCATAGAGGATTTCAAGTACATTACAATACGAGGCTTGATAGTAAAAGTCGTATCGGTTGTCTTGCTGTTTCTTTTGGTCAAGACGAAGGATGATTTATTGTACTACGGTGTTTATTCGGTTATCGGGATATTGGGTGGTAATATTTTCAATTTCATTAGATTAAGAAAATACATCCATCGGGAGAATATTATTTTTTCGAAGTTGGACATATCCAAACATATTAAGCCTGTACTTCAAGTATTTTCATTTAATGTTGTCACAAGTGTCTACTTGCAGCTGAATCCAATCTTATTGGGCTTTATAAAAGATGCATTGGCTGTCGGATATTTTACGGCTGCGACAAAGATAATGCAAGTAGTTATGAAACTTTCATCGTGTCTTGGTGTAGTAATGATGCCAAGGACTTCAAACTTGTTATCAGAACATAAAGAAGCAGAATTTAATGCATTAATTCAAAAATCTTATGACTTTACTATAGCAATAAGTTTACCATTGACTTGCGGCTTGTTATTTGCTGCACCTTATATAATAGAGGTGTTGTGTGGACAGGAGTTTATACCTGCAACTTTATCATCCCAAATTATAGCACCAATTATTTTGATGGTGGGAATATCAAATGTTATGGGGATACAGATATTATACCCGAAAGGGAAAATAAAGACGGTTATACATTGTTGTATGATTGGAGCGATAGTTGATTTGATTTTAAATATATGCCTGATTCCAGCATTTTCCTATAATGGAACGGCAATAGCTTATTTATGTGCAGAGATAGCGACAACTGCTTCAATGTATATAATAGCACGAAATGATATTCCTATCAGTTTCTTCAGAAAGTGTCACGTCAATTATTTCATTGGTAGTATATTGATGTCCGTAATATTATTGAGTGTTCCTTTGTTTGGCGAGTTCTCTCCTGTTACAATTTTGACAGTGCAAATACTCGCAGGAACGACTATTTATTTCTTATACCTTTTGGTTAAGAAAGATTCTTTTGTGATGCAAGTCATTTCAAAAGTGATAAAGAAGGGGTAATACATGGGTGTATAATATATTAACAACAATTTCATTATAAATGATGAAACTTTATGATTATTTGATAGTCGGCTCTGGCTTGTTTGGGGCTACGTTTGCCTACTTTGCACATAAGCAGGGCAAAAAGTGCTTGGTTATAGACAAGCGTCCGCATCTCGGCGGAAACGTTTATTGCGAAAATATTGAAGGCATTAACGTACATAAATATGGGGCGCACATCTTCCACACCTCAAATAAGCAGGTATGGGATTTCGTAAATTCCATTGTTGAATTCAACCGCTATACAAACTCTCCTGTCGCAAATTATAAAGGTAAGTTGTACAATCTGCCGTTCAACATGAATACGTTTTACCAGATGTGGGGCGTGACAACACCCGAAGAAGCTCAGACAAAGATTGATGAACAAAAAGCTGAGGCAGTTGCAAGAATGCAAGCTGACGGAGTTACCGAACCTCGTAATCTTGAAGAACAGGCGCAGGTGCTCATAGGAAAAGACATTTACGAAAAGCTGATAAAGGGCTATACTGAGAAGCAGTGGGGACGTAGATGTACAGAACTTCCTGCTTTTATCATCAAGCGTCTGCCAGTCCGTCTTGTTTTTGACAATAACTATTTCAACGACAAATACCAAGGTGTACCAATAGGCGGCTATAATAAGTTGATAGAAGGCTTGCTTGCAGACATTGAAACAAAAACTGGCACAGATTTCTTTGAAAATAGAAGATATTGGGAGAACATTGCCGACAAGATTGTATTTACAGGGAAAATCGACGAGTTTTATGACTACCGTTATGGTAAGCTGAACTATCGTACCGTAAGATTTGAGCAAGAAATAATTGACAAGCCAAATTATCAAGGTAATGCAGTCGTAAATTACACAGAGCGAGATATTCCATATACAAGAATTATTGAGCACAAGCATTTTGAAATGTTCGGTCAACAAGTTTATGATTGCCCCAAGACAGTTATTTCAAAAGAATATTCAACTGAATGGGAAGATGGCATGGAATCTTACTATCCTGTCAATGATAAGACGAATACCAAACTTTACTCTCAATATAAAGAACTTGCCGATAATGAAATGAATGTCATTTTCGGAGGCAGGTTGGCTGAATATAAATACTATGACATGGCACCGATAATTGAAAAAGTTTTAAATATATTTTATGGAAAATAAGAAAGCTGTCATTTTGGTTGTTACTCACAAACCAGACCGTGTTTATTATGACGAGATTTATACACCGATACAAGTAGGCAAGGCAAATTCAAAATATGATTTGGGTATATTGGGCGATAACATGGGCGACAATATCAGCGAAAAGAATCCAAACTACTGTGAGCTGACAGCTCAATATTGGGCGTGGAAGAATCTTCAATGTGAATATATCGGATTATGTCATTATCGTAGATATTTTGAGACTTACTATACAGCAGAATTATTGGACAAAGTCTTAAGCTATTATGACATAATTTTACCGACACCAATTTATCGAGGAGTTAAAAGTGGAGGAATAATAAATAAGCTAATCAGCGATCTCACACAAGAGGATATAGCGATTTTTGTCATGACTTTGAAAAAAATGTTTCCGGATTATGAACAGGATATTTTGAACTATCTTTACGGAAATGTTGACATCCCTTTTAATATGTGCATATGCAGAAAGGATTTGTTTGACAAGTATTGTGACTGGGAATTCAACGTATTATTTGAATGTGAGAAAGTAGTCAGATTGTCGGGATATTCGAGGTTAAAACGTATATTTGGATATTTTGGTGAGATTCTATTACCAATTTATTCTTACCATAACAATTTAAAAATAAAACACGAAAACATAGTCGGATTTATTGGAGAAAAAGGTAAAAATAGGTTTTCAAAATCAAAATACATATACAAACTATTCAACAGACATCATCCTAAGCACATTGACTCAACGATGTTTGCTCCTGCGGTAGTTGTCGGTTTAAATAATGACGGGATAAACATTTTTTGATTAAAAACACATTATATCAATGAATAACCGGTTAGAAAAAATTTTATCCATACCCAAGAGTCTTTACGTCAGCCATAAATATTGTAAGAACGTGCCGTGTTGGAAGTTGCCGGTACTAGTACGCTGGAATTGTAGGACAAAAGGCGGAGGCTTAATAATTGTTAATGGGGGGGGAGGATGAGCATTGGTTTCGGTAATGTAGGCATTTACGACAAGCGTTTCTCGCCAAGCATATTAGAACTGAATGGAAAGATTGTGGCAAACGGAGTTGTTAGGTTCGGCCATGGATGTAAAATTTGCGTTTGTGACGGTGCTACTTTGACAATCGGTGATAATTTCTGCAATACGTCTGAAGCAAGAATTGTATGTGCGGACAATATCACATTCAAAAATAATGTCCTGCTTGGATGGGAAACAATGGTTATGGACACAGACTGGCATAACGTAGTGGACGTAGAAACTGGTAAGGTTTCACATTGTCACAAACCAATTGTGATAGGTGAAAATGTTTGGACTGGCCAGAAATCAACAATTTTAAAAGATGTGCATATTGCCCAAGGCTGCATTATAGCTTCATGTGCTGTTGTCACAAAAAGTTTTGAAGAAGAAAACGCTTTGATTGCAGGAAATCCGGCCGTAGTAAAAAAGACCGACGTAACAAGGTATTACGGAGAACCAAAGCCATAATTTTCCGGCAAGACAAATCAATACAAATATTTTTTTATGTTAGGCATCGTTCTTTTACTTATTGCATTATACCTGTATTTTAAGCCTCGGTACAGATACTTGTCATACCTCTTATATCTCAGTTTTATGTTGGGGTCAAGTGGAGGAGGATTCGGTATCTTAATAGATAAAGTAATAGGCGTAAAGAATGAAGATATGGCTGTCGTATATACATTTTTTATTTCATTACATTTGATTTTGATCAACAGGTATAAATTCCCACATGCAAAGTTTATGTGGTGGTATAAACTTTTTCTTGTATTTTTTATTTGTGACATAGCCTTCTCTTATATTCATTACGGATTTTCGTTTTATCAAATATTACAAGGCGGACGTAGTTATCTGTTGATTTTCTCTTTACCTATTTTATTTAGAATTAAGCCAGATGAGCTACAGAAATTAATGCCCATTTTGTTTTGGATAACACTTGTAACAGCTGTGCTTTTCTTTTGCCAGATAATTGTAGGGCAACCATTAATGCCATATGATGCAGAACCTGAAAAAGATGGTGCAACAGGTTTATTACGAATTTACAATAGCCCTGCATTACTGGACTTATTCCTTGCCCTTACATTTGTAGCTCCGAGGTATTTTGGGAAACGTGTCAACTTATATCGTGCGATATTTCTTGTTGCATTGGTTTGTACGCTCGGAAGGACAGGTATTTTTTCCACATTAATGATCGTCATCTTAAGTATGTTGTTTTTGGGTAAGGCTTCAAAGTTGTTGAAAACAATTGCAATAGTTGGTATTTTGCTAATACCTTTTATCGGTATGATTTCTGAAAGATTTGATAGCGGTGGAACAAGTGAGGATTTATCTGCATTGTCGGCTTCTGGCTTCAAAGATTACAATATGGGTGAGGGTGGAACCTTGACTTATCGTATTGCATGGGTTTATGAACGTTTTGACTATTTAATTCATCGGCCCATAGGCGAACAGATTTTTGGTCTTGGATTGATATCTGATAGCCAACCTATAGTAAACAAGAAATATAATTTTATGATAGGATTAAGGGATGAAAGTACAGGAGAAACATACCAACTTTATACGCCTGACATTTCTTATGGCAACCTTTTGTCGCGACATGGTTTTGTAGGTAGTATTATTTATTTGTGTATGCTTGTCAATTTTGCAATATTCCTATATAAAGACAGGAAAGCAAATGCGTTTACTATAGTTTGTTCAGCAATGATTATAATGCTTTTTGTAGGTTCTATATCAGGCAGTGCATTGTCAGAACCAAAGAATTTTGTTATGTATTTTATCGCTATGGCGACAATCTTCCAGAAATACTCAGAATATCCATTTAAAAGAGAAAAAGATAAAGCTCTTTTTAGTAAAATAAACTAACACAATGATTTTATTCCATATCGATTCTGGCTTGGGCAACCAAATGCTTGCCTATTGTGAATATTTGGCGTTAAAGAAGTCAAATCCCGGCGAAGACATATATACAGAAACACTGGTGTACGAAATACCCGAGTGTGACAAAACCATATCCCAGTGGAATGGATTTGAACTTGAACGTGTATTCGGCTTAAAAATACCGAATTTAAAAGATTTACTATCGGAAAAGGATTATCAATATGTAAAAGACTGTCTTGTAAAAAGCGAGTTCTGGCGGAAGAATTGGAACTATTCGCCTTATGTTACTAAGGCACTTTCCGACATTGGGCATAATCTGGAAAATATGTGTCAAATAAACAATGAATATCCGCAAAAGTCGGCAATAAAGTCTTTTTTCGGTAAGTCAAGACAAGTACAGCTTCTTAAATATTATTACTTACGGCACAAACAGATTATAGATACAAAGGCTTATGTTAACCAGTATAATCATAAAACTTATTTGTTCGGTAAATACCATGACGCTTACCTTGGGCAAAAATTTTCGTTTATTTTCAGGGATAACGGTATCGAACAAATTAAAGATGATATATTGAAGTCGTTTGTCTTTCCTGAAATTAAGGATGAGCGCAATAGACAACTTGCATCAATGTTAAGGTCGACTAACTCCGTTGCTATTCATGCTCGACGAGGAGACATGTTGGGACGTACATGGGTTTATTATCAAGGAGGGTACTTCAAAAGAGCCGTGAGCTACATAAAAAAGCACGTCGACAGTCCAGTATTCTACTTCTTCTGTGACCCCGGAAGTTCAGAATGGTGCATGAAAAACTTAAACATATTTGGACTGACAAAAAACAGGGATAATATAAAATTTGTGACGTGGAACAAAGGCAACGATTCTTTTCGTGACATGCAGTTAATGTCTTATTGCAAACATAACATAATAACAAATAGTTCTTTTGGTTGGTGGGGAGCATACTTAAATACTAATCCTGATAAAATTACGTGTACTCCTGATTGGGCATATAATTCAACCAACCACTTTTGAATATCTGATTTTACGGTATTAATTTAGCTATGACATAAATAAAAACAGATGAAAACAGCACTGATTATCCCGTATTTTGGGAAACTTCCAAGGTGGTCTGACTTATTTTTCTTTTCTGTGATGAAAAACAGAAACCTCGATTTTTATTTTTTCACTGATATTGATTTTGATGCGAAATATTTGTCAATACCGAATGTCTTTGTCAAGAAAATAAGCTGGAATGATTACTGTGATACAATTTCTGAAAGATTGAATATAGATTTCCATCCGCAGAAAGCCTATAAATTGTGTGATTTAAGGCCTTTTTATGGATATGTTTACCAAGATTTGTTAAGTTCTTATGATTATTGGGGCTTCTGTGACATTGACCTTGTATTCGGGAACATTAGCGATTTTGTCAAAAGTAAGACATCGGCTGGATATGAAGTTATTTCTACCCATGGATACAAGGTGTCAGGGCATTTCTGCCTTTTCAAGAATATTGAAAATTTCAGGCAACTGCCATTTACTATTAAGCATTGGGAAAAATTACTTTGCGGAGTAGTAAATGTAGGTTTGGATGAAATTGGTCTTACAAAGATATTACTTCCAGAACATTATTTATTGGATAAGTTCATTTACAAATGTAGAGATGTATTTTTTCATGATACGGAAGTGTTCGATAAACGGGAAAAAACTTTTTCTTTTATAAACAATATGCATCGAATACTTTTCAAGTTGATACGCCGGCCTCATTATAGCTTTCAAGAAATGTACACTACTCATTGTGCCATTCCTGAAAAGGTTTGGCAGTCTGATAGGCCGGAAGACTACTGGATTTTTAAAAATGGACAAATAACAGCTTTCCCCACCGAAAGAGACTTAATTTATTTACATTTCCTTTTTCTTAAAAAGAATCTATACCTACATAAAGGAACTTTCTGGAATGAAAACGAATTTTATCATGTTCCATTAGAATATGATTTATCATTTTTCAATGACAAGGAAATAAGAATTGACAGGAAAGGAATCTCCTTGCCTTAAGCATAATTCAATACAAGCCAGTATCATGAATTTAAAACGAATAAAAATTTTAGATACAGACACTGTTGTGCCTATTCCACAAAATTACAAAGATTGCATAACGTTGCTGAAAAGTGACTATTTTCGTATTGGAGGGGATAAAAATATAACATTCTTACAGTTATGGGTTGCGACTTTCCGCAACCATTGTTTTCGTTATAATTTTTGGTTACGTCTGTCTGCCCATAAAGGTGTCCTTTATCCATTCTGCAAGTGGATGCTTCACCGATGTTCCATAAAATATGGATTGGACATCCCTTCGTCAACAATTATAGGTTATGGGCTGTACATAGGCCATGGTTATGGAATAATAGTAAATCCTACAGCAATAATTGGCAACAACGTGAATTTGTCGCAGTTTACAACGATAGGAAGCAATGAAGGTAAAGCTGCTGTCATCGGTGACAATGTTTATATCGGGCCTGGTGTTTGCATTGTTGAGGATGTCAAGATTGGGTCAAATGTATGTATCGGTGCCGGTGCTGTAGTAACGAAAGATATTCCAAGTGGCTCAACAGCTGCTGGAGTTCCGGCAAAAGTAATTGGTGTAAACAAGCACGAAGACTATATCCTAAACAAATGGATTTGCCAATGAAGGGTTTGGGATAATGAAAATTTGCTAAAAAGTAAAATCATGAAGATTGTTCATGTTTTTTGGAGCTTGATGTTTGGTGGTATTGAGACAATGTTGGTCAACATTGCAAACGCACAAGCTCAATTAGGTGCTAATGTGTACATAATAATTATTAATGACAATTGTGACAGTACATTAATAAGTGCCTTAAATGAAAATGTAAAGATTATTTTTTTGCATCGTAAGTTACATTCAAAAGGAGCGCTATTCATATTTAAGTTTAATAGGGCTTTACTCAAAATTAAGCCGGATATCGTTCATCTACACGATCCGCACCTGTTTGGATTGATTTTTTCACGGCGTTTGAGAAGTATTACTTGTACTACGCTTCACGATGTTCCTTATGGTTTACTTCATGGTAATTCAATATTACAAAGAAAAATCCTTGCCATGAATTTCAGGTTGGCTGGTAATGTTGCCTATCTTGATAAAATACCACAAGTCTTCTCCATAAGCAATATTGTCCAAAAAGAATTACTTGACAAGTTTGGTGTTGAGAGCATTGTCGTAAATAACGGGATAGATACATCAATGTTTAAGCAGCGGCGACAAAAGGGAATGAACCGTCCAATGAGATTGATACAAGTAAGCCGTCTTGACTATAAGAAGAAGGGGCAGGATTTATTGATAAAGGCCGTTGCTGAGTTAAATGGATTGATTGAAGTGGATTTTATTGGCGATGGTGAAAGTTTAGCATACTTAAACGGTTTATCAAGAAGTCTGGATACAGAACGTTATGTACACTTCCTCGGGAAAAAGCCTCAGTCGTTTATTTCTGAAAACTTGCAAAATTATGATTTATTCGTACAACCTTCACGTTATGAAGGATTTGGTTTGACTGTAGCAGAAGCAATGGCTGCACAGTTGCCTGTTTTGGTTACTGAAGGAGAAGGGCCGGCTGAAATTACTTGCAATGAAAAATATGGTTGGACTTTTAAGAATGGGGATGTTGATGATTTGGTGAACAAGATTGTTTGTATACAAAGGCTTTATTCAGAAGCTATGGACAAAGCGGAGAAAGCAAAGCAATACGTATGCAATAATTATGATGTGTCAGTCACTGCGAGAAAATATTTAGAGGAATATACAAAAATAAAAAATTAGCAAATATGGCACAAAAACATAACAGTTTACGGAGGATTGTACAACGCAGTTTGGAGGAACTGAAGGCGACGTATGACGTGGCACGGGTCATCTCATGGAGGGCGGCTTGGGTGACGCTAAGGGCGAAGGTGGACATACAGATAATGAACCGCAATGGGTTCAAGGAGCCGGAGAAGGTAAGGAACCGGCTGTTGAGGAAGCACAAAATTATGCTCGACTTCCTTGAGGACAAGTTCAAGGAATATTGGGACAATTACCAAAGACCAGTAGATATGCCAGACTGTGACCCGAAGTTGTGTAACAAGATATGGATTTGCTGGTGGCAGGGCATAGACAATGCACCAGAAATAGTGAAGGCGTGTGTCGACTCGATAAGGCGTAATGCCGGTAAATGCGATATCATCTTCATCACGGAAGACAACTATAAGAACCATGTGTCATTTCCAGAATGGGTTGAGAAAAAACGAAATGCTGGAATCTTTTCAAGGACTCATTATTCAGACTTGCTCCGTATGAATATCCTTTCGAGATATGGTGGTATTTGGATTGACTCGACTTTCTTCTGTACTAAGCCTTGTTTTGAAGAATATATGAGGCTGCCGCTGTGGTCGATTAAGCGCCCTGATTACCTGCATTGTTCAGTTGCTGGAGGTTATTTCGCAGGATATTCATTAGGTTGCAGTTATGAAAATCGATGGATGTTCAAGGTTATCTTTGACTTTCTTTGTCAGTATTGGAAAGAGAGCGAAAAACTGGTTGACTACCTGCTTGTTGATTATGCGGTAGTCCTCGCTCAGTGTCACGACAAAGAAATTGCCAACGCATTTGCGAAGATACAGCCAAACAACAAATGGTGCGATGAGCTTTTCAAAGTTCTCGGTCAGCCGTTCAACGAGAACACATGGCGGCACATCAGTGAAGACACCTGCCTGTACAAGCTGACATGGAAACAAAGTTTTGACAAGAACGTTGAAGGCAAGGAAACTTTCTACGGCAAGCTGATTGACGGTGCGCTTGCTTAACTGTAATTATCAGTTTTATAAAAGGCCGTATTTTATAATCTAAAAAGTGCTCTTTTACCGTCCGTTTTGCGGCATATTGCACGGTAAAAAGCCATTGTTTAAACATAGCCTTCAATGAAAGGCTGTTGCCAATTCATCTTTACAACCTCTCTTTTATGCTTAAGGTATTGACATACAGTGTATTACTGTATATGTGCGTGAAAGATGAATGGTGAAAATTAAAAGCATTCATGAAAATTCTTTTAATAGACGTCTACAACTTCAACAAAGGTGGGGCAGAGACAGTATGCTTCAATACAGGCCGTCTGTTGGAGGAACACGGGCACAAAGTCGTTTATTTCACGCTGAAATGGAAAGACAACCGCCCGTCGCCTTACAGCAAGTATTTCCCTGAATCAAAGGAAACGCGGCGTGGCCCATTGAAACAAGTCAAGAACATGATAAATTACTTTTATCATTTCGAAGCAGCTAAAAAGATAGAACAACTGATAATAGATGAAAAACCTGATGTGGCGCATATTCACTTGATGTGGGGGCAAATTACGCCGTCGATATTCCCCGTGTTAAGAAAGTACAGTATCCCTGTGCTTTTTACCGTTCATGATTATCGTATTGTTTGCCCTGCTTATACATTCCGCGATGGTAACGGCAAGATATGCGAGGCGTGCCAAGGGAGATATTTCTACAAATGTTTCACCCATACGTGCTGCAAGGGAAGCAAGCTGATGAGCGCGGTTATGGCGGCTGAACAATACTTCCGCAACGCATTTTTCAACCCTGCAAAGTATATCGACGGTTTCATCTATGTCAGCAACTTTGCAAGGAATATCCAAGAGAAATATATGCCTTCACTAAAATCGAAACCGAACATCACACTATATAACTTCTCGACATCAATAGTCAGTGGGCCAAAGGCAATGCCGACAGACAAGTATTTTCTGTTCTTTGGCCGTCTGTCATATGAAAAAGGCGTAATGACACTACTCAAAGCATTCAAGGATTTACCGCAATGCCACTTGAGAGTTGTTGGAACAGGACCCAAAGAAGGTGAACTTAAAGCCTTTGCAAGGGATAACGGAATGCAGAATGTAGCGTTCCTCGGTTATAAGACAGGTAAGGAACTGACGGACTTGGTAAGCAATGCTTACTTCGTAATGGTTCCGTCGGAATGGTACGAGAACAATCCGATGACAATAATCGAGGCTTATTCAGTTGGTACACCTGTAATCGGTGCCCGTATCGGCGGAATACCAGAGATTGTCGTGAACGGTCAGACTGGTTTCCAGTTCGAGAGCGGCAATGTTGATGACTTACGTACCATTGTAAAAACGGCTGATAATATTAGTGCGGATGAATATTCTAAAATTAGTACTAATACGATAAAGTTCGCCAATGATAATCTTAGTAAAGAAAATTACTGGAACAAACTTATTGGATTTTATGACAAGTTTGTTAAAATGAATTAAGCAAGAGAATGTCATTTGATTCTCTTATTTTTTACAATTAGCCATAAGGCTGATATTATGGATGAAAAAACTATCCATACATATAAGATGTGTTCTTTTATGTTTGTAAATACTCTGTGCATAGGTCTGCCAGTTGTTTGATACAAAGGTAAGCATAAATCCCTTAAATTATAAGACAATCATGAAAATTGTTGTTACTGGTACCCGTGGCATCCCGAACATCATGGGCGGCGTGGAAACGCATTGCGAGGAGCTGTTTCCGAGAATCGCCAAACGGGGCTTTGATGTTACCGTGATACGCAGGACTGATTATGTCAAGGACGACCTGAAGGAATGGAAAGGCGTAAAGTTGGTTAATATCGACAGCCCGAAGAAGAAATCCTTTGAGGCTATTATTCATACTTTTCGTGCCATCAATGAAGCAAAAAGGTTAAAAGCTGACATCCTGCACATCCACGCAATAGGCCCTGCATTGCTTGTTCCATACGCCAAGATGCTTGGAATGAAGGTCGTGTTCACCCACCACGGACCTGACTATGATAGAGACAAGTGGGGATTTGCTGCAAAGACGATGCTGAAATTAGGCGAACGCATGGGCTGTATGTTTGCTGACGAGGTGATTGTCATTTCCGACGTGATACGCAACCTGATAAAGCGGAAATATAATCGTACAAGCCACGTACACTTGATTTACAACGGTGTGTCGCAGCCGGAAATATGTGATTATCCCGAATACTTCAATGAACTCGGCATAGAGAAAGGCAAGTATATCCTTGGTATGTGCCGCTTCGTGCCGGAAAAGAATTTACATCACTTGGTTGAAGCATTTACCAAGGTTAAAAGTAGAAATGAAGTTGAAGATATAAAGTTGGTGTTGGCCGGCGATACTGACTTTGAGGATGACTATTCACGCAGCCTGAGAGAAATGGCGAGTAAGAACGGGGTCGTCCTTACTGGCTTTATCAAGGGCAAGAAGCTGCATTCATTGTTGACGAATTGTCTTTGTTATTGTCTTCCGTCGAGCCACGAAGGACTACCTATTGCCTTGCTTGAAGCCATGAGCTACGGCGTAAAAGTTATAGTAAGTGACATTCCTGCAAACAAGGAAGTAGGCTTGCCTGAAAGCGATTATTTCCCTGTCGGTAATGTAGATGCCTTGACGGAAAAGCTGAAGACTGTAGTGAACCAGCCGCTGCAACATATTGATTACGATATGAAGAAGTACGATTGGGAAAAAATCGCCGACCAAGTTAGGGATGTATATTGGAGAAATCGTGGCGGTAGCCGAACAATATCTGCTTCTTTGTATAAGTCTTGAATATTACGATTTATGGCTATCTTTGCAATAAAAATGGATAAACTAATCTGTCCGGATATCCTATCTGTTTAATCAGCGGCATAATCCTGCAGAATTGGCATGTGTTCTTTTGGGGTGTTAAAAGTTTGTTTCGCGCCCTTTGTAGTAAGTGTTGAACGAGTCTTTTGCGTACCCGTCGGACATAACCTTGAAGCTTGCGCCGGAGGCACCCTCTATTCTCCGCCCTTTATAATAAGCGTTGAATGCGTCCTTGGCGTATCCGTCTTTGAGGATGGTGAACGTTCCTGCCGATGCGCCGTCAATCTCTTTTCCTTTATAATAAGCGTTGAACGCGTCCTTGGCGTATCCGTCTTTGAGGATGGTGAACGTACCTGCCGTTGCGTCGTCAATCTCTTTTCCTTTATAATATACGTTGAATGCGTCCTTGGCGTAGCCATATCCGAGGTCGGAGAACGAGTGAGCGCTTGCGTCTTCCAGTTTTCTTCCGCGGTAAAACACTTCGTTGTCTATTACGATGTACTTGCTCCTGTCGTTTCGATAGTGCTTTTTGTGCCCGTGGTGGCGGCCTTTCTGTATGGTGGCTGTCGGAGTAGTGTCCTGGGCGCAGACGTGCGTGGCGGTGGTTGGCAGCGGTATTGAGAGCAATGCTGACATGGCTATTATGATGGCTTTGGCGTTCATGGTGTTGCTGTTATGGTGTTGAAAATAAAGACGGCGGCGGCATTTTGTGCCGTCGCCGTCCCGTTTTTATATGACAATAGATTAGAAGTTGTCGTGGTCAAGGCTGTCGTTGAAGTCCTTGGGCTCTCTCGGCGCCAGCGGGTCATGGTATTCCTCGCGTGCCGGGCGGTGCTCAAAGCGGCGCTGCTCGCGGTTCTCACGGCGTTCGCCACGCTCAGGACGCGGACGGCGTTCGGGGCGCGGACGGCGCTCACGCTCAACGTATCCCTCGGGTTTTGGTATGAGTACGCGGTGAGACAGTTTATATTTGCCTGTCTTCGGGTCGATTTCCATCAGTTTGACGGTAATCTTGTCGCCCTCTTTCAGGCCGGCTTCCTCAACGGTTTCAAGCCGCTTCCAGTCGATTTCCGATATGTGCAGAAGTCCGTCCTTGCCGGGAAGTATCTCCACGAAGCAGCCGTAAGGCATGATTGAGCGGATGGTTCCTTCGTACACTTCGCCCACCTCGGGTATTGCTACGATGGCCTTTATCTTGGCGATGGCCTTCTGTATGCTCTCCTTGTTGGGCGCGCTCACCTGCACCTTGCCAACTCCGTCGATTTCGTCGATGGTTATCGTGGCTCCTGATTCTTCCTGCATCTGCTGGATTATCTTTCCGCCCGGGCCTATCACGGCGCCGATGAACTCCTTGGGGATGTCGAACGCCTCGATGCGCGGTACCTGCGGCTTCAGCTCTGCGCGCGGTTCTGCGATAGTGTCGGTCAGCTTGCCGAGGATGTACTCACGTCCGGCCTTTGCCTGCATGAGCGCTTTCTCGAGTATTTCGAAGCTCAGACCGTCGCACTTGATGTCCATCTGGGTGGCTGTCAGACCGTCCTTTGTACCGGTGGTCTTGAAGTCCATGTCGCCCAAGTGGTCCTCGTCGCCGAGGATGTCGCTAAGAACGGCGTACTTGTCTTCGCCCGGGTTCTTGATAAGACCCATGGCGATACCGCTCACGGGCTTCTTCATGGGCACTCCGGCGTCCATCAGGGCCAGTGTTCCGGCGCATACGGTAGCCATTGACGAAGAGCCGTTGCTCTCGAGAATCTGCGATACCAGGCGTACCGTATAGGGGAACTCTGCGGGTATCTGGCCTTTCAGCGCGCGCCAAGCCAGGTGGCCGTGCCCTATCTCGCGGCGGCCTACGCCACGCTGGGCCTTAGCCTCGCCCGTGCAGAACGGCGGAAAGTTGTAGTGCAGCAGGAAGCGCTGGTAAGAGCGGTCGAGCACGTCGTCAACGAGTTTCTCGTCGAGTTTCGTGCCGAGCGTACATGTAGTGAGGCTCTGTGTCTCGCCACGTGTGAATATGGAGCTGCCGTGAGGCATTGGCAGAGGTGACACCTCGCACCATATGGGGCGTATCTCGTCGGTCTTGCGGCCGTCAAGGCGCTTGCCTTCGTCGAGTATGCAGCGGCGCATTGAGTCGCGCATAACGTCGGCGTAGTAGCGGTCTACGAGGGCGTATTTCTCTTCCAGTTCCTCTTCGGTAAGGTTGCTGTGCGCTGCTGCGTACGCTTCCTCGAAGTCGGTCTTTATCTTGTCGAAGGCTTCTTCGCGGCTCTTCTTGTCATGGTCGCCGGCCTCGGCTATGGCGTAGCACTTGTCGTAGGTCTCCTTGCGGAGCTGTTCGCGCAGCTCCTCGTCGTTTACCTCGTGGCAGTACTCGCGCTTCACGTCGGTGCCGAGCTCCTTCGAGAGCTCTTCCTGAAGCTCGCACATCGGGCGGATGGCTTCCTGTGCCACCTTGAGGGCCTGCAGGAGGTCCTGCTCTGACACTTCGTTCATCTCGCCCTCAACCATCATGATATTGTCTTTCGACGCTCCGACCATGATGTCCATGTCGGCGTTCTTCATCTGTTCGAACGTCGGGTCAACGACGTATTCGCCGTTAACGCGGGCTACGCGCACTTCAGATATGGGGCACTCGAAAGGTATGTCCGAGCAAGCCAGGGCGCATGAAGCGGCGAAACCTGCCAAAGCGTCGGGTTGGTCTACTCCGTCAGCCGAAAAAAGAATGATGTTTACATAAACCTCGGCGTGGAAATCTGCCGGGAAAAGGGGGCGCAACGCGCGGTCAACGAGTCGGCAAGTGAGGATTTCGTTGTCGCTTGCCTTGCCTTCGCGCTTGGTGAAACCGCCCGGAAAACGTCCGGCTGCGGCATACTGTTCTCTGTACTCAACCTGCAAAGGCATGAAATCTGTTCCGGGAACTGCATCTTTTGCGGCACAAACAGTGGCGAGCAACACGGTGTTTCCCATGCGGAGCATGCAAGAGCCGTCAGCCTGTTTTGCCACTTTCCCGGTTTCAATGCTGATGGTCCTTCCGTCAGGCAATGAAACTGTTTTGGTAATTACGTTCATCTAAAAATAAAAAATATCTTTTTTACATCAAAAAATCAGGGCAAAGGTAACTATTTTTTGACTAACCGAAGAGTGTTTGCCATTAAATCTACGTTATTTTATTCTTTTTTTACTTCGTGCGGATGGGCTGGCACAATGGCGCCGGCCGGCTGCGCGTAGGCGTGCCGGGGCACAGCCTATGCCGGTTGTCTGGGCCATGCCTTGACTGCTTTTGGCGGGTGTTTGGTAACATATTGATTATCAGTAACTTGCTAACATGCTTGCGAAAGGCTGCCTTTTGCCTTGTGAAAGATGGCCTTTCGGCGCGCGTTTGGCGGCCTTTCGGAAGGTGAAAGACGGCCTTTCGTATTTTAAGAAAACTTTGCATGTCTCATTGGCGGTATTTCGCCGAAAGTAGTTACATTTGCCGAAACAACACTAATGGTCATGAGAAAACTGTTATTCTTATTCGTCATGTCGCTCGTGTCGGCCGCTGCCGTGGCCCAGCAGGGGCGCCCTTTTGACACTACGATACGCAACGAGGAGTGTAAAATATACATACGCCTTAATCTGTACGACAAGAACATAACCGTGCCCGGACAGGACGTGCTCGGCGAAGTTGACGGATATTTCGGCTCGACGCAAAGCTCGACCAAGTGGATTGTCGTGGCGTCGAGGCTCATTGACGGGCGGACCGCCGAGATAGAGGTGGTCAACGACTATGGCAGCGAGGACTTTACCGCCACGCTGAAGGTAAATGACGACGGCACTTACGAGTACAAGAAGGACGGCGGCAGCACGCTGAAGTTTGCCGTCAGGGGTAAGTGGCAGAAGATTCCTGGCAACCTGGAGCTCGTGAGGAAGTAATTTTCTTCAGTAGTTAAAGGAGGAATTTTCAGTAGTTAAAGGAGTTAAAGTAGTTATCGCTCACTGTCGTTCGCTAAGTAGTTAAAGTCAATACTTTTGCTTGTTGCGTACAGATTCAG
>NZ_JACJJG010000279.1 GCF_016899855.1 Marseilla massiliensis | reverse complement strand
AATTTAAAAACTTTTCGACTTGCGCTTGTGGCGCTGTTCACGCTCATCGTGGGCTCGCTGTCGGCGCAGACAGTCAAGGGAACTGTAAAGGACGCCAGCGGTGAACCAATCATCGGCGCCACAGTCCAGGAGAAGGGCACGAAGAATGTTGCCGTGACCGACCTCGACGGAAACTTCGAAATCAAAACCTCCGGCAGTAACGAGCTGCAGTTTTCATACATTGGTATGAAGCCGCAGACGGTAAACGTTACCGGCAAAAGCACCGTCAATATCGTAATGGA
>NZ_JACJJG010000278.1 GCF_016899855.1 Marseilla massiliensis | reverse complement strand
AATTTAAAAACTTTTCGACTTGCGCTTGTGGCGCTGTTCACGCTCATCGTGGGCTCGCTGTCGGCGCAGACAATCAAAGGAAATGTGAAAGATTCCAACGGAGAGGCCGTCATCGGCGCAACAGTCCTCGAAAAAGGGACTAAAAACGCCGTAGTGACCGATATCGACGGAAACTTCTCCATTAAGTTATCGAGCGGTAACGAACTGCAGTTTTCATACATTGGTATGAAGCCGCAGACGGTAAACGTGGCCGGAAAGAGTAGTGTAACAGTTACAATGGAAGATGAGGCTACTGC
>NZ_JACJJG010000277.1 GCF_016899855.1 Marseilla massiliensis | reverse complement strand
GCCGCGAACCAGCTGTGGGTGGCCGACATAACCTACATACCGCTCGAATGCGGTGGCACGTGCTACCTGCACATAGTCACCGATGCCTACTCGCACAAGGTCGTAGGCCACAAGGTCTCGCCGTCGCTGCGCGCCTCGGAGTCTCTCGAGGCCCTCAGGCAGGCCATAGCCCATGCCGTGGCGGTGCGCGGCACGGACAGTCTTGACGGCCTCCTGCTTTATTATGCCGTTGACGCGCTCGGCCACGGCGTTGTCGGTGGGGTTGTAGTCCTCGGTCATGCTCACCGATATGCCGTG
>NZ_JACJJG010000276.1 GCF_016899855.1 Marseilla massiliensis | reverse complement strand
CAGTTTTCATACATTGGTATGAAGCCGCAGACGGTAAACGTGGCCGGAAAGAGTAGTGTAACAGTTACAATGGAAGACGAGGCAACCAATCTTGACGACCTCGTTGTCATCGGTTACGGCTCCGTTCGCCGCAAGGACCTTACCGGTTCCGTGGCCACTGTGAGCAACGAAGCCCTCGCGGCTGTTCCGGTTGCGTCAGTAACCGAAGCCCTCACGGGTAAGATGGCCGGCGTAAACATCACCACGACCGAGGGCTCGCCCGACGCCGACGTGAAAATACGTGTACGTGGAGGAGGCTC
>NZ_JACJJG010000275.1 GCF_016899855.1 Marseilla massiliensis | reverse complement strand
TGCAACTTTCTTCCAGCTGTAGTAGGCGTTGTAGCTTACGTTTACCTTGCCGGCCTTGCCGCTTTTTGTGGTAACGAGGATAACGCCGTTGGCACCACGCGAACCGTAGATGGCTGTGGATGATGCGTCCTTAAGTACGGTAATGTCCTCGATGTCGGTTGCAGGAATGTCGCTGATACTTTCAACGGGGAATCCGTCGACGATGAGCAATGGGTCGTTGCTCTGAGTGATGGAGCCTCCTCCACGTACACGAATTTTCACGTCGGCGTCAGGCGAGCCCTCGGTCGTGGTGATGTTTACGCCGGCCAT
>NZ_JACJJG010000274.1 GCF_016899855.1 Marseilla massiliensis | reverse complement strand
ACAAGTCATTTGTCTTAACTCCTTTACTCCATTACTCCTTAACTCCTTGAAATAAACTCCTCCACCGCCTTGAGAGCCTCGTTGACGGCACGGTCGAGGTCGTCGTTGATGATTACATGGTCAAACTTGTCGGCGAAAGTCAGCTCGAACGAAGCGCGGGCGAGGCGGTCCTCGATTACTTCCGGCGCGTCGGTGCCGCGTCCTTCAAGGCGGCGTCGGAGCTCGTCGAGCGACGGCGGCTGGATGAACAGGCTCAAGGCGCGGTCGCCGTAAAACCTCTTGATGTTGCATCCGCCTTTTACGTCAACGT
>NZ_JACJJG010000273.1 GCF_016899855.1 Marseilla massiliensis | reverse complement strand
GTTACCGGCAAAAGCACCGTCAATATCGTAATGGAAGACGAGGCAACCAATCTTGACGACCTCGTTGTCATCGGTTACGGCTCCGTTCGCCGCAAGGACCTTACCGGTTCCGTGGCCACTGTGAGCAACGAAGCCCTCGCGGCTGTTCCGGTTGCGTCAGTAACCGAAGCCCTCACGGGTAAGATGGCCGGCGTAAACATCACCACGACCGAGGGCTCGCCCGACGCCGACGTGAAAATACGTGTACGTGGAGGAGGCTCCATCACTCAGAGCAACGACCCATTGCTCATCGTCGACGGATTCCCCGTTGA
>NZ_JACJJG010000272.1 GCF_016899855.1 Marseilla massiliensis | reverse complement strand
ATCCCGGCATCGGGAGCCTTCTTCCAGGAGGATTGAACTGGAGGCCTTGCTTCCCGGCTATGTATCCCGCCTGTCACGCAAAGGCATGAGTGTCCGAAAACTGTTCAAGGAATACCATGCCGAATATCCTGACGGCTATCAGTTGTCTTCCTTCAAACGGGCTGTCCGTCAGTACAAGTTTCACGTCAAGGTCGTCGGTCATGTCGAGCACTATGCCGCCGACCAGATGTATATTGACTTTGCCGGTGACAGGCTTGAAGTCGTTGATGAAATGACGGGCGAGACGAAGAAAGCCGAGGTGTTTGTCGCCATCCTTCCGTTC
>NZ_JACJJG010000271.1 GCF_016899855.1 Marseilla massiliensis | reverse complement strand
GATGAACCGAAAAACTCGATGTGCTCAATTTTATGTTGCTGAAAGGCCATCCAACAAAACTGCGGAAGAACCTATTTACTTTTAGTGGTACCACCAGTACTATTAAAGTTAAATTTCAGTCAAACAGATTTCATTTGTTTAGTTGTGAACATACTGTATATCAAGTATTTTCAATTTGATTAAATGCAGTATGATTTAATCCGATACAAGTTTTATAGGTAACTTTATAGGTAACTTTTGAAAAAACATCACTACTGTCCCGTAAAAGTGGATAAATAGTTCTTTGAAATTATTGAAACATAGTCAATTACACGGTTTTTTGAA
>NZ_JACJJG010000270.1 GCF_016899855.1 Marseilla massiliensis | reverse complement strand
GCTGAAAGATGAAAGATGTTTACGGAAAAATGTTTTATGAATGTCTGCAAAGCTTACATTCATTGGTAGTTAAAGGGGTAAAGTAGTCCTTATACCGAACTCACGTAATATTAGTAGACAAGGGATAAGCAGACGAGCAGTCAAGTCATATCTCCTTGTCTGCTCGTCTGCTTGTCCCTTGTTACTAACAAAAATCCCGTCACACAATGTGCAACGGGATTCTTGAGTGGGCGTAGAGGGATTCGAACCCCCGACCCTCTGCTTGTAAGGCAGATGCTCTAAACCAGCTGAGCTATGCGCCCTTACTTGTCGTAAGCGGTTGCAAAG
>NZ_JACJJG010000026.1 GCF_016899855.1 Marseilla massiliensis | reverse complement strand
ATTATCTCGCCACGGTCGTTTATCACTATATGCAGCTTGAATCCGTAGAACCATCCCATCGTACACTTGCCCTTGGCGGCCCATCCCTTCATCGTCCTGTGGCTGTGCGCACGCTTTATATTGCATGACTTCAACGGTGTGGAGTCGATTATGGATATTCCAGTACATTTACCCAACGCACATGTCTGCAGGAACAGCAAAAGCCGGAGTCCCACCTTGGCCTGGCGTTCTACGAAGCGGTTGTACGACAGGCGGTGTGGAAACTCCTTGCGCATGTGGTTGCATACATAACCGAGGTAGAAAGACTTGAGGTCTCGGTGGCGCAAGATATGGAACAGTACGAGAATGGTCATCACCTCACTGTCGGACATGAGGCACGGGCGGTTGCGGCGACGTTTTCCGCAGATGTCCAGCGTGTGTTTTTTCAGTTCGGGAGCAAAATATTTGCAGAATTCATCGAGAATACAGAAAATTTCTATTATATTTGCATCAGTCATGGGAATGGATATTTTTATGTAACTTATTGATTATCAACTATAAAGGTACTAAAAATATCTCATTCCCACAACTTTTTCAATCGTTTTCTTATACCGAACTCACGTTAATATACGGTCTTTTACAAAAGTACTGTATACTTATTGAATTTTCACCGGTAAGCTTATTGGCTGCAAAGCCATAATATCCGCATTATCTACGGCGCATTATTACGTAGATAATGACGGGCGCGCCCATTATGGGTGTTACGGCGTTGAGAGGTATTACCCCGTTTTCGCCTGGCAATGCACATATGAGGTTGCAAACTAACGCTACTGCGGCGCCTGTTATTATTGTGCCTGGCAGTAATTGTCTATGGTCGTCGGTGTTGAGAATCATGCGCGCTATGTGCGGAACGGCAAGCCCTATGAACGCTATTGGGCCGCAGAATGCCGTGGCCGAGGCCGTCAGTATACCCGTGATAACAAGCAGACTGTTGCGCAGGCGCAGTGTGTTTATGCCAAGGTTTTCGGCGTATTGTTCGCCGAGAAGCAGCGTGTTGAGCGGTTTTATGAGCAATATTGACAGGCTGAGACCTGCAACCGTTGCCGTGGCGAACAACGGAATCTGGCGCATTGACACGCCCCCGAAGTTGCCGAGACCCCATACCATGTATGAATGTACTCCCTCTTCGGTGGCGAAAAAGTTGAGCAAGGCGATGGCGGACGAGGCTATGTAGCCAATCATAATGCCTATTATCAGCAGCATGACATTGTTTCTTACCATCCCGGCGAATAGTAGCAGCACCGCCATGACGGCTCCGGCACCTATGAAAGCGGCTGCGAGCACAGCCACGAAGCCCGTGAGCGATACCGTGCCAAGCGTTATGCCGCCGCCGAAAGCCAGCATTACCAAGGCGGCGCCGAGGCTTGCTCCGCTGTTGATACCGAATATTGAAGGACCCGCAAGAGGGTTGCGGAACGCCGTCTGGAGCAACAGTCCGCTTACGGCGAGCGAGCTTCCGCACAGCACGGCGGTAATAGCCTGCGGCAGACGGGTCTGCAATATGATGTATTCCCATGACGCCTGGGCGCAATCTTTACCGAAAAGAATGGCTACGACGTCGGTCAACGGAATGTCTACCGAGCCTATTATGAGATTCAGGAGAAACATCGGAATGACCGCCGCAGCCATTATAATGTTTATGCGCGTACCCTTTTTCATGCGTGGTATTTGTCTTACTTTGCTACCTTCTTGAAGTATCTGGTGCTTCCAAGACCAGACAAGTCGGGATGTGTTATTATTATTATGTCACGTAGCAGTAGGTCGGGATTGAACGGAGTATCTTCATAGAACGTGCTCGTGCTGGTGTTGCAACCGTACACCTGTCTCTCCTTGAATGCCTTGAACTGTGAGTAGCCTTGGTTCTCGGACAGAAGCGTAGGGTATGTCAGCGGATTCTTGCCGTCATATCTCAGCAACCATACGTCCGCGTTGCCTGCTTTCGTCAGTACGGTCTCGAACGTTAATTGCAGGCTGCCGCTGTTGTTGTCGGTCGAGAAGGGATATTCCGCGTTTGCGTCGGCTATCACCCGGCCAAGAGTGCTGCGTCCGCCTGGTACGTACCATACGGGGCCTGCAATCTTGTCGACGAGCACGGATTTACTGACGGTTGACGTTCTTGCCAGTTTTACAAGCTCGTTGTATCTCTTCTCAATGTCGTTAAACATGCTGTCAGCCTTGTCCTCCACGCCGAACAGCATGCCGTAGAACTTCATCCATTCGGCCCTTCCCAAGGCCGAGGTCTCCATGTAGTCGGCCGTTTCTATTATCGGGTTGCCCCATTCGTCGAGGCGTCCGTAGCCGCCGCTGTTCTGGAACGGCGAGATAAGTATGGCGTCGGCGTTTATGTCTATTATTTTTTCGAGGGTAGGGGTACTTGCGTCGCCGCAGTCGGCTATCCTTCCAAGTCGGCATTGCTCCTTAATCCAAGGTTGGTTGATATATTTCAGGTCGCATACTCCACGTATGGCGTCGCCCTTTCCTAAAGAGATGAGCAGTCCGCAATATACCGATGACGCGACGACGGTACGTTTCAGCGGGGTGTGAACCACAGTTACAGCCGCCCCGGTCTGTGCTCTCAGGCTTTCGGTAAGACCTTTTCCGTCGGTTTGCGTGCCTGCTTTTGCTGTATCGGGTATGAGTATATATGAATGCAGAGTGCGTCCTTTGTTCCACGGGTCGGCAAGAGTTGCCACCGTATAGCCGTCGTATTTCACAACGGTAAGCCGCTCGGCATATTTAAATCTCACCGTGTCGCCGCCCGAAACGGCAGCCGTGGTGCTGCCTCCCCCGCATGAGCAGAGGAGCAACAGCACCACGGCGAGAAGTGGAATAATGCTCAGACGCTTATTCATAAACTGTGTTATAATTGAATGTAATAGTTATCGGACCTACGCCAACGTCGTTTCTTGAAACGAAAGTTCCGTCTGCTGTATAACGGTTGACGTATCCGTCTATTGAATAACCGGCATAGCCAGTATCCGGGTCAACCACGTAAGAAGTTATATAAACATCTCCGTTTACAGGGTCAACGGCAATGGCGGCGGGGCTGTCGATGTTGTCTCCAGTAATGAACTGCGTTGTTTTTCCGGTCGTTGTGTCGTAAACGCTGTAAGTAACGGGAGTTGCGGGATATGAATAAGGCGCGTTGATGATGTAAATCTTGCCATTATTCGTGTTCGCGGCCATGAGCGTCGCGTCGGCAACTTTTGTTATTTCACCGTTCACAACCTTGCGTATTCCAGCTCCAGTTTGGTTATATGACGCATCGTATGAGCCGTAATCAAGGAAGTAAATGGCGTCTGACATAACGGCAAAGCTCTGAGGATTGGTTATAAGCTCGTCCTTGATATCCGTTGTTGTGCCTGAGTTGAGGTTGATAACAGATATAGACGGTTTTTGTCCGAGGCTGTAATCAGAGTTTGCGACATACAGACTGCCGTTGTTTATTGCCATTCCTTCGGGGTAAGAACCTGCCTGATAAACAGTTGCTTCGTAAGTTGTCGTGTCTATTGCGGCCACGTATCCGTCATACGTTGATACGAATACATATTGTCCGGAAGCAAGAAGATGGCGCGGTTGTTTGCCCTTATCCTCGCCCATAAGCTCAGTTGTGCTTAACTGGCGGTCAATTTTCAGTGTGTTTTTATCCAATACCCAGATAATGTTATCACCGTTGACAACAATGTAGAGCTTGCTTCCGTTCACTACGGCATCGTTTGGCGTGTCACCGAGCGACATCCCGTTGTTGGCGTTGGCGAATGCTTTTTGTGTAACGCTACCGTCACTACCGATGTAGGTAAGGCTTCCGGGAATATTGCCAATAGTACCGGCGTTGACTACAAATACGCCGTCTGTTACCGTCACTGGTGTTGGCGGAGGTGTCGTGTCATCATCGTCACTACATGAAACGAAGGCCAGTCCGCACAGTGCGACTATGGCAAACATTGATAAAAACTTTCTCATTTTGCTGTTTAGAATTTATAATTAATGGATATTTGATAACTTCTGCCGGGCATGGGATACTTTGCCACAATCTCGTATTGCTTGTCGAGAATGTTCTTTACGTCGGCTCTTACCTCCAGCGTGCCGCCCCAAAGGCGGATGTCTCGGTAGGCGGTGAGGCCGAACTCGGCGTAGCCGTCGATGTCTGTACCCTCATAATGGTTGTTGTTGGCGTGCCTCTTGCTCACCGCGTAGCCGTGAACCGATAGGTTTACCCACGGATTTTCAAAGCTGATGGCCGCGCTTCCCTGGTGCTCGGGAGTGTAGGCTATCTGGTAACCGTAGTACGGCGACTCGGGGTTAGTGCGGTTTTCGGAGCGCTGCCAGCCGTAGTTCGCGGAGAACAGGATGGCGTAGCGGTCGGTGAAACGGTGGTTCCACGTGGCCGAAGTCTCAATTCCGTGCCCCTTTACCTTACCCACGTTGACGTTGGTCCATACGAACATGTTGTACGGCACGGCAACTATTTTATCCTTTACCTTATTTATATATCCGTCGGCAGACAGCCTGAAGTACGACTTGCGGCCGTATGTGTGCTCCCATGTGAGGCCCAGGTTGAGCTGGTCTGTCGTCTCGGGCTTGAGGTCGGTGCTGCCGTAGTGGAAGTAATACGACTCGTTAAACGTTGGGGCACGGAAGATATTTTTGTACGAAAGACGTATGTACAGGTCTTCGTCGCTGAGCAGACGGTAAGATAGCGATACCGACGGCGACAGCTTGCGGGCGTCGCGCGCGCTGGCTCCGTCCTTTGCCGCGTTGAAGTAAAGCGAGTAGAGCAGGCGTGCCATGACCGTAAACCGACGGTCGCGGTAGCGCGCCGTGGCCGACTGGAGTACCGTGTGACGGTATGGGCGGGTGTTGGTGGCGAGGCTGCTGCTAAGATTGTTGAAGATGTAGTCTGCCGAATAGTCGAATGCCCAGTTGCGCCACGGCGTGTATAGAAGGCATGCCGAGGCGTAGGCTTCGCGCTGCCAGTATTTTGCGTCGTTGATTCCGCCCTGGTACAGGCCGTTCTTATAATCTGACGAAGCCCAGTTGTATTTGGCGTTGAGCTTGAAGGACAGGTTGCGGCTGTTCCACGCACGGTATTGCAGTTGCGCGAAAAAGTTGCGGTCGTGCAGTGTTTCCATGCTGATGTCGGTGTAGTATCTCACCTGGCCTGGCAGTTCACGGTCGTTGTCGTAGTAGTATATCTTGCCGTCAAGGCGGTTGTTACGGTTGATGTTCCAGATGAATCCGGCCTCGCCGTGGGCAGAGTTCATCATGCTGTTGGTGCGTCGTTCGCGCGTGATGACGTTACCGTTACGTAGCGTAAAGGGGTAGTCGTTCTCGGCGTAGACGTATTCTCCCGAAACGGACAGGGCGAACTTGTCCGTCAGGTTATGCGTGTAGCGGATGAAGGGGCTTACGTATCCGAACGAACCCAGCTTCACCTGCGTGGTGAGGTGGGGCTTGTTGTCGGCCGTGGGCGGCGCCATGGTGTTGATGGTTAGCATTGCGGCGTAGGCGGCGTTGCGTGCGGGTATGAATATGTCGTCGTTGTCGCCTATCAGAAGGGATATGTCGCTGACGTTCTCGAGCGAGTAGCGCGACATGTCAATCTCGCCTGTCTGGCAATCGCTGAGGGCTATTCCGTCGTAGCTCACGCCTGTATGCTGCGACCCGAAGCCGCGTACCGATACCGTCTTCATGCCGCCCGCTCCGCCGTAGTCGCGTAGGGTTATGCCCGGCAGGCGGTGCAGCGCGTCGGCAATGTCGGTTACTCCGAGGCGGAGCATTGCCTCGCTGTCGAGCATGCGCAGCGGTGCCGTGCCCGCAACCTGCCTTTGCCGTGCCTTGTCGGTTACGGTTACGTCGTCGAGCACACGGCCGTCCGAAATGCTGTCCGTGCCTTGCGCCGCGGCCGGCGTGCATGATAGCAGCGCGCCAAATGCGGCAACTGATAATGACTTAATACGTACCAATAGATTAAACATAATACACCACCTTCCTCGAAGCAGTGGATTAAACATAACTGACGGCAGGTCTTCTGACTTCGCTGTGCCAAGACCGACGGCCTTCCCGGCTATAATTGACGTGCCAGTGGCGCGGTGTCGGTCTCAATAATGACAGCTCACAGCAGCGGGACTGTACGTGACTTTCACACGTTTCCCTTTTAATCACATTGTGGCGTGAACCAATCAGCGGTTGCAAAGGTAAGCATTTATATCATAAACGCAAAGTTTTTGCCGCAATTTTTTTGACTATTTGCCATAACGGTATGTGGCCGGCGGCTTTTTCGTTGGTGCTCTTTTACCTTCCCAAAGACCGCCTTTTAGCTTGCAAAAGGCCATATTTTAGACCGTAAAACATGGCCTTTTGGTTTGTAAGTAAACGTATGTTGAATGATTAATGAATTGCGTTTTATGTTGTTTTTTGTTTTGTAAATTGTAAGTAAAATGTCGCTGTTTACTTACGGTTTTTATGTGCATTATTGTGCTCTTTCCGTATTATTAGGCGTTAATCCGTGCCTTCTGTTATATTATTATATGAATATTAGCATACGCTCCTATTACAATTAATCGGTCAAAACCCTACAAGGCATTTGTCTTTAACTCCTTAGTGAGCGAAGCGAACGTTAACTACTTTAACTTCTTTAACTACTAATCGCACACTGGATAGATTCGTTCTTTGTTTTATGTCATTCTTCTTTGTTTTTTGTGAAATCATTTTTTGTTTTGGAAAATAATATTTATCTTTGGCTTCAAGAAGGCGAAAGCCTTTCGGGCACAGCCTTCCGATAACATTATGAAGACCTTAGATGGAATTTATTAACGATTACTAACTTGATAATATGGACAACAAAATGAGCATCGCCGAGCTTACACTGGCGAGCGAGGAAATCAGGAAACGATTAGTAGAAGTGGTCTATAAGGCCAAGGCCGGCCATATCGGCGGCGACCTGTCTTCGCTTAACGTGCTCACGGCGCTTTACATGCGCGTGATGAACGTTGACCCGAAGAACCCCAAAATGCAGGGACGCGACCGCTTCATAATGAGCAAGGGCCACTGTGTAGAGGCCCTTTACTGCGTGCTTGAGGCCAAGGGCTTCATCACGAAAGAGCTTGTCGATACTTACGGCGACTATCTTTCAGTGCTGGCCGGACACCCAACGGTGGAAGTTCCTGGCATTGAGTTCAACAGCGGAGCGCTCGGCCACGGCCTCTCAATAGGCGTAGGCTGCGCCATAGCGGCAAAGATGGACGGCGCGGCATACAAGACTTACGTGCTGATGGGCGACGGCGAGCAGGGCGAAGGCTCAATCTACGAGGCTGCGATGGCCGGCAGCAACTACAAGCTGGACAACCTCGTGGCTTTCATCGACCGCAACGGCCTGCAGATAAGCGACACCACCGAGAACGTGATGAAGCTCGAGTCGCTTGACGAGCGCTGGCGCGCCTTCGGTTGGGACGTGCTCGACGTTGACGGCAACGATATGGGCGCCATAGTCGACTGCCTTGAGAACATTGACTATACGAACGGCAAGCCCCATATGGTAATACTCCACACAACCAAAGGATTCCACGTGTCATACATGGAAAACGTGCTCAAATGGCACCACGGAGTACCCACGGCCGAGGAGTACGAAGAGGCTATCAGTGAGATAACAAAGAGGATTGAGGAGCTGAAAAAGTAATGTTTAATTAAAGAAAAATGGAAACAAAACCAATAGCTTGCCGTAAGAGTTTCACAGACACAATGCTGGAACTCGGCAAAAAAGACAAAAATATAATAGCGGTAACCACCGACGCGCGCGGCTCGGTTACCCTTACAGACTTCGCTAAGCAGCTGCCCGAGCAGTTTGTAGAGTGCGGAATAGCTGAGCAGGACGCCGTCGGAATAGCTGCCGGACTGGCTTCTTGCGGTAAAAAGGTGTTCGTATGCGGTCCCGCCTGCTTCTACGTAGCCCGCAGTCTTGAGCAGGTTAAGGTTGACGTGGCATATTCAGGACAGCCCGTCAAGATTCTCGGCGTAAGCGGTGGAGTAGCCTACGGCGCGCTTGGAGCAACCCATCACAGCCTGCACGACATCGCCGTGTTGCGCACTTTCCCCGGTATGCAGGTCGTTCTGCCGTGTGACGCTCGCCAGACGCGCAAGCTCGTAGAGCAGCTTGTTGACTATCCGCACCCCGTTTACGTGCGAGTAGGCCGTAACGCAGTGCCCGATGTTTACGAGAATGACGACTTCAACTATGAAATCGGGAAGTCAATCCAGCTGCAAGACGGTAAAGACCTTACTATAATAGGTACCGGCGAAACAGTTTATCACGCACTGAAGGCCGGCCAGCGTCTCGCCGCAGAGGGCGTAAGTACACGTGTCATCGACATGCACACGCTGAAGCCTGCCGACACAGACGCCATCATCCGTGCAGCTAAAGAGACCGGACGTATCATCACTGTAGAGGAACACAGCATGTACGGCGGCCTTGGCGGTATCGTGGCAGAGACCGTTGCGCAGAATTGTCCGGTGCCGATGCGCATTCTCGGAATACCTGACGAGAACGCCGTTCACGGCAAACCGCTCGAGATTTTCCATCATTATAAACTCGATGCCGACGGCATTTACGAAACGGCAAAGGAGTTCTTGAATAATTAAGGATTAAGAGTTAAGAATTAAGAAAACATGCCACGCCGGGTGTACGTTGACCCGCAAAGCCGTTTTTCTTAATTCTTAACTCTTAATTCTTAATTCAAACATCGTATTATGAATTACATAATCTCAATAGACCAGAGTACTTCTGCTACCAAGGCGGTGGTGTTTGACGAGCAGTGCAGGCTGGTGTGCCGCAAGAATGTGGCGCATCACCAGTACTATCCGAAACCCGGATGGGTGGAGCATGACGCCGAGGAGATATACCGTAATACCGTTGAGGCTGTACGTGAGGTGGTCGATGCCACACGGAACGACGGCGCTACGTATTCTCTTGCCATAACAAACCAGAGGGAAACAGTGGTCGTATGGAACAAGAATACAGGCAAGCCGGTGTACAACGCTGTGGTATGGCAGTGCCAAAGGGGCGAGGAAATATGCGAAGACCTTAAGAAGCGTGGCTTCACAGAGTTCATCCGTGAACGCAGCGGACTGCTTATCGACCCGTATTTTGCCGCCAGCGGCGTTAAATGGATACTTGATAATGTTGACGGAGCACGGCAGTCTGCTGAGCAGGGAGAGTTGCTTATGGGCACGATTGACACCTGGTTGGTATGGAAACTGACAGAAGGCAAACGTCATGTAACCGACTATACCAACGCTTCGCGTACTCTTCTGTTCAACATTCACACGCTTGATTGGGACGACGAATTGCTCAATTTGTTCACCATTCCGCGCTCAATGATGGCGCAACCGTTGCCTTGCGACTCTGTATTCGGCGAGACAACGGTAGACGGAGTGTTCACCGAGCCGATACAAATAGCCGGTGTTCTCGGTGATTCACATGGCGCTTTGGCTGGCCAGATGTGCTTTGAGCCTGGTATGGGAAAGGCTACTTACGGTACTGGTTCGTCTGTAATGGTCAACATCGGAGAGTCAGCCATCGCTGCTCCCGAGGGACTTGTCACGTCAGTTGGCTTCGCCGCGCAGGGCAAAGTGTTCTATGCTTTCGAGGGAAACATACACTGCACGGGCGCGACAATCAAATGGATGACCGACAACTTGAAGCTGATTGACAGCCCGGCGGAGATAGAAGGCTTCGCTACAAGCGTCAAGGACAACGGCGGAGTATATCTCGTACCGGCTTTCGCAGGGCTTGGCGCACCGTGGTGGCACCCACACGCAAAGGCGATAATATGCGGAATGACGCTCGCAACAGAGAAAGGGCACGTATGCCGTGCGGCTCTTGAGGCCATAGCTTACCAGATAAAAGATCTTGTTGACTTAATGACGGGACAGGCGGGAATAGCCCTTAAAGAGCTGCGCGTTGACGGCGGCCCTACCAAGAACGGTTTTCTCATGCAGTTCCAGGCCGACATGCTCAACGCATGCATTAACCGTTCAGACGTTGAAGAGGCGTCGGCGATGGGCGCGATGGTTATGAACGGACTTGCGCGCGGCGTATGGTCAAGCCTTGAAGAGGTGGCAGCTTTGCGTAGTTCAGACAACCGCATAATGCCGCAAATGGCCGATGCGGAGCGCAATCAGTTGTATGATGGCTGGAAGAACGCCATAAAAAGAACGTTATATAATTAAGAATTAAGAGTTAAGAATTAAGAAAATATGCAATGCAAAATATTTTACCAAGAGTATTTTTCTTAATTCTTAACTCTTAATTCTTAATTCTTAATTTCCCGACTCTTAATTCTTAATTTCCGAATCATTGATTTATATACAAAAACAATTTAAATAAAAGCAATACACCTATGAAAAAACAAGCACAAGCAGGAAAAGAGACATTCGGTCTTATTATAGGAACACGTGCGTACTTCAATTCGGAGCTTGCAATAGACGTCCGCAAGACTCTTCTTGAAGAATTGGAAAAGGCCGGTTACGGCTACGTAATACTTGATGAGTGCGACACTCCGACAGGAGGCTCGATGGAAACGGTGGAGGATGGCAAGAAGTGTGCCGCCCTGTTCCGTGCCAACCGTGAGGAGATAGACGGTATAATAGTATCGTTACCCAACTTCGGTTTTGAGGTCGGAATCATCAATGCCATAAGTCGTGCCGAGCTGCACGTGCCCGTATTGGTGCAGGCATGTGACGACCAGAACGACAAGGTAGACCTTGACAGCCGTCGTGACGCCTTCTGCGGCAAGATTTCAGTATGCAACAACCTTTACCAGTACGGCATTCCGTTTACAGATACGACGTTCCACACTTATTCAATACATAGCGAACTGCTGATGAAAGACATCAACAAGTTCGCCGCCATCTGCCGCGTTGTGCGCAAGCTGACACATGCCCGCATCGGCCAGATCGGTACCCGTCCGCTCGGCTTCAACACATGCCGTTACAGCGAGAAGCTGCTCCAGGCAAGCGGAATAACCGTCGTTCCGGTTGACATGAGCGAGATTATATTCAACGCACGCAAGATAGACAACGACGCCGCAGCGTTGAAAGCAAAGATGGAGGAGATAAGCGACTATGCGAAAGTGCCCGAGGCATACCGTGAGAAGCTGGCTGTGCAGGCTAAGTTCGGCCTTGCCGTTGAGCAGTGGATTGAGGCCAACGAGGTAGATGCTACCGCAATACAGTGCTGGGACTCGCTGGAGCAGAACTATGGTTGTGCCGCTTGCGTAACGATGAGTATGCTCGGAGAGAAACTGATACCGTGCGCATGCGAGACCGACGTTGCCGGTGCCGTGTCGATGTACGCCTTGAGCCTTGCCGCAGGCAAGCCGTCGACGCTGCTCGACTGGAACAACAACTTCGCTGAAGACCGCAACAAGTGCGTCTGCACACACTGCGGTAACGCTCCGAAGAGCTTTGTCAAGAACGACCTCAAGCTCGGTCCGCTCGGCGTTCTCGGCCGTACGCTCGGCAAGGTGAACACCTTTGGCGCCGTTTACGGCAAGTGTACTGAGGGTGATTTCACATACTTCCGCATTTCTACCGACGACACCCTGGGCTGCATAAAGAGCTATCTGGGCAAGGGCGAGCTTACCAACGACCCGTATGGAATGGACGGATGTATCGCCGTTACGCACGTGAACGACTTGCAGACGCTGATGAAGTTCATATGCAAGAACGGTTTTGAGCACCACGTTGCTATGGTTCGTACAGATGTTGTCGACATCCTTCGTGAGGCTGTTGGTAATTATCTTGGTTGGGATTTGTACGTTCACGAATAATATTCAGATACAATATTGCGGGCCGCATCAGGAAAGATGCGGCCCGTTTTTTATATATGGATGCGTCCGTTCATATACATTGTTAAGGCGGCGTGTGGCCAAATGAAAATCCGTATCATATTTTCGGGGTTGTAAAAGACGGCCTTTGGCAAGCTGAAAGACCGTCTTTGGGGCTGCAAAAGGCGGCCTTTTACGTGGTAAAGAGGCATGTTTTTGTTGCCGGCCGGTAATATGCTGATTATCATAAGGTTATGTCTTTACCAAAAAATAGGGGTGTGAAACAAGGAATGCGGTATTGTGCCAAATTGCAATTTGTACCCGCTTTTTTGCCAGCCGATGGTGACTAAATGTAAAATTATTCATATTATCAAAGTAAATGTGATAGCATTAGTTTGCTTAATCGAAATTTTCTATTATCTTTGCACGTTAGAAAAACGATGCAGGCGACGATTTGTTAACCTCATACAGATTACGGTATGCCGCCGCGTCGGTGGTTTATGAAAATATTAATATTTAAAAACTTAATACTATGTTTGAAGGACAACCGAAAGGTTTGTATGCGCTGGCCCTTGCTAATACGGGCGAACGCTTTGGGTATTACACCATGCTTGCGATTTTTACATTGTTCCTGCAAGCTAAGTTTGGCTTTACTGCCACTGTTACATCAAACATCTTTGCCGGCTTCCTTGCGTTGGTATATTTCCTTCCGGTTGTAGGCGGCATACTGGCCGATAAGTTCGGCTTCGGCAAGATGGTGACGCTGGGCATTGTGGTGATGTTTGTGGGGTATATCTGTCTTGCCATACCGACAGGCAACAATGCATTGGGTATCTCGGCGATGATAGGCTCGCTTTTCCTCATAGCCCTCGGTACAGGCCTGTTCAAGGGCAATCTTCAGGTTATGGTGGGCAATCTTTATGATGACCCGAAGTACTCCGCAAAGCGTGATACAGCCTTTTCGATATTCTATATGGCCATTAATATCGGCGCTCTTTTCGCTCCTACGGCAGCCGAGAAGATAACCGACTGGTACATGAAGAGCCATAACTTCGTCTATAATGGCGACATCCCGGCGCTTGCCCATCAGTATCTTGACGGCACACTGTCGGGAGAAGCAATGCAGAAGTTCGTGTCGTTGGCTTCATTGCAGGGAGTAGGCACTGACACGGCTTCGCTCACTGGATTTGCAAACGATTATATCAACGTGCTTTCAGAGTCGTACCATATGGGCTTTGCCGTTGCGTGTGTGTCGCTCATTGTTTCGATGTTGATATATGTATTGGGCAGAAAGACGTTCAAGCATGCCGACGTCAACAACAGTTCCAAGCAGGCTTCAGGCAGCGAAGAGGCGGCAGTACACACGCAGGAACTTACTCCTGCAGAGACAAAGTCGCGCGTTATTGCGCTCTGTCTTGTGTTCGCCGTGGTGATATTCTTCTGGATGGCGTTCCACCAGAACGGACTTACGCTTACGTTCTTCGCCCGTGACTATACAGCCGCTACGGCAACCGGATTTACGCGTATTGGCTTTGACGTATGGAACCTTGTGCTCATCGCCATTATGGTTTACGCCCTTTTCAGCCTGTTCCAGTCAAAGAAGACTAAAGGACGTGTAATCTCGGCTTTTGTTTTGGGCGCTGCGTTGGCAATCTTGTATAACAATTATAATAGCATGGACGAGGTGATTAACATCCTTCCGCAGAAGTTCCAACAGTTCAACCCGTTCTTCGTCGTAGCGCTTACGCCAGTCTCGATGGCCGTATTCAGCTATCTTGCAAGCAAGGGCAAAGAGCCTTCAGCTCCCAGGAAAATCGGTATCGGTATGTTCATCGCGGCCGTCGGCTTCATGATTATGGTATGGGGCTCACTCGGATTGCCTGTTCCAGACGACCTTGCATCTACAACTACGGACTATAGGGTTACGCCTAATCTTCTAATAAGCACATACCTCGTGCTTACGTTTGCCGAGCTGTTCCTCTCGCCGATGGGCATTTCGTTCGTGTCGAAGGTTGCTCCTCCCAAGTACAAAGGCCTTATGATGGGCGGTTGGTTTGCCGCTACGGCAGTAGGTAATTACCTTGTCTCAATCATCGGTATGCTGTGGGGCGGTCTGCCTTTGTGGGTGCTTTGGGGCATACTCGTGGCCTTGTGTGTCATCTCGGCAGTGTTTATCTTCTCTATAATGAAGAAGCTTGAGAAAGTCTGCTAAGGCTGAGCCGGCTTAATGTTTAAGAGTCAAGGATTAAGATAACGTGTCTTGTTTTACGGTAACAATACAGTTTTTCTTAGTCCTTGGCTCTTATTTTTTATTTACATGATTTATTTATTTACGTTTGAAATGAAACATTTGTTTGTATTATCCTTTTTTATGTTTTGTGCTATAGGCGCATACCCGAAGGTGAATGTTGCTGATATGGAAAAGGAAATGGTTGCCAGGCGTGATTCGGTATTGTCACTGATTACGGGTGCACGGATGTCACCGGATAGTATTTTTGTAACCGATTTCGGTGCTGAAGGTGACGGCGTAAAGGATTGTAAACGTGCATTTGACCGTGCAATGAAGGTCGCCGCGCGCAAAGGCGGAGCCCGTATAATAGTTCCCGAAGGCACGTATCTCGTGAAAGGTCCGATACATTTCGTCAGCAACGTTTGCCTCGACATACGCAAGGGAGCAACAATCATGTTCTCTCCGGAGCCCGGACTGTATCTGCCGGTAGTGGATACGAGTTGGGAAGGAACGTTCCTCCGCAATTACAGTCCGTTCATTTATGGAAAGGATTTGCATGATGTGTCCATAATAGGCGAGGGAACCATCGACGGTAATGCCTCGACAACCTTTGCTACATGGAAGGCAAGGCAGAAGCCAGGACAGGCCCTTAGCCGTGAGATGAACCATAATTGCACGCCGATAGCCGACCGTAACTTTGGCGAAGGCCATTGGCTGCGCCCGCAATTAATCCAGTTCTACGGTTGTAAGAACATAACGTTGCAAGGCGTCTTCATAACAAACGCTCCGTTCTGGTGCGTGCATCTGTTGAAGAGCGAGAACATAATATGCAGGGGATTGCGCTATGACGCCAAGCTGGTGAACAATGACGGCATTGACCCTGAGTGCTCGCGCAACATCCTGATAGAGAACATCGAGTTCAACAATGGCGACGACAATGTGGCGATAAAGAGCGGTCGCGATAACGACGGATGGACTCACGGCTCGCCGTCGGAGAACATCGTCATACGTAACTGCCGCTTTAAGGGGCTTCATGCCGTGGTGATAGGCAGTGAGATGTCGGCAGGCGTTCGCAACGTATTCGTTGAAAACTGCACCTACGGCGGTTATTGTAAGCGTGGGATATACATCAAGACCAATCCGGACCGTGGCGGTTTCGTGAACAATCTGTACGTGAAGAATTGCGAGTTTGACGAGGTAGAGGATCTTTTTTATGCCACGTCGATGTATGCCGGCGAAGGACTTGACAACGACAAGTTTACCCGTGTAGGCCATATCTATGTTGACGGCCTGCGTTGCAATAAGGCTTCTGCTGCCGGACTTGTTCTGCAAGGCACGGAGGCAGAGCCCATCCGTGATGTTGTTTTCAGCAATATAGAGATTGGAAAGGCCGAGAACGCGGTAAGTTTTGACAACACTGAGTCCGTTGAGCTACGTAACTGCCATATCGGAGGACGCGCGGGAGTACCATCCCAGGCAAAATAGCAGTTTCGTAGAAGGGCGGATTTATTCTGTCTCTAACGTTCTGAGCTATGGTACGGATTAGAGAGTGGTGTGAATTATCAATAAAAGCGCATGCCTCAAGTTGCGTGTAGCGATGGATTACTATTACTCGAAAGCGCTGTAAAACATGGCTTTTTGCATGACGAAAAGCCGTGTTTTACAATGCAAAAGGCGACGTTTTGCATTGTAATAGGGATGTAAAAGCTTTTTTTATCCTTCAATCTTTCACGAAATCTGTATGCCATTGATTTTCAGGTGATTATTAAGTGAAAGATGTTTGTCGTTAATCTTTCACGGAGAAACAAGTTGACAGTCAGCAAAATAACGGATGCCGAGAAAGATGGAATATGGTTTGATGAAGAAATCAAATGTCGTTGATGTTCACGAATCCACGCGTAACGGCGTAAATGGTAAGCGCCGATACGCTTTTGAGTCCGAGTTTATCCATAATATTCTTGCGGTGCGTTATTACTGTGGAAAGACTGATGTTAAGGCGGTCGGCTATTTCCTTATTTATATATCCTCTTACTATGAGCGTCATTACTTCGACTTCACGCACTGACAATTGCTTTTCTGCGTGCTCCCCATGTGCGTGCGGCAGGTTGCGACCTTCGGCGTGTGCCATTTGTTCAAGGGCAAGCAGTGACTTGATTAGCTGTTTCTCAGGCAGAGAAGTGCACAGTGAATTGTAGCCGTATAATGTTTGCTTTGTGTCAGCAGCGGTGTTTAGTATTATGGTTTTACGTCGGCGTTTATCGAAAAAATCGCTGTCCTCGATAACGGCTTGGGCTTCAGCGAAGTAATGGTAATATATGTCGACGTCGCCACTGGCTTTAAGTTCGCCAACGGAACGGAATGTGTCAACGACGACAATCGGCATAACGTCTTGTAAAATCTGCTTCATGCCTATCGCTGCAAGCGTGTCAGTATGGATGATGGCTATTTTAGGAAACACCGTTACGGGAATTAAGAATAAAGAGTTAAGGATTAAGAGTTAATGAATATGGCATTACAAGATATATTGCTTTACATATTTCTTAACTCTTAATCCTTGACTCTTAATTTATTATGACATGAATCCGAGTAAAGCTCCGGCTGCAACTGCCGAGCCGATAACTCCCGCTACGTTCGGGCCCATTGCGTGCATGAGCAGGAAATTGTGGCGGTCGTACTCTAAACCGAGGTTATTTGATATGCGGGCACTCATTGGAACAGCGCTTACTCCGGCATTGCCTATGAGCGGATTCATCTTCTTTGACTTGGGCAGAAACAGGTTCATGAATTTCACGAAGAGTACGCCTGAAGCCGTGGCGATGGCAAAAGCCATGAAGCCGAGGAAGAAGATATAAATCGTCTTCATCGTGAGGAATTCACTTGCCTGTGTGGAACAGCCAACAGTAAGACCAAGCAGCATTACAACAATGTCGTTGAGCGCGCTTCCCGCAGTCTTAGCCAGACGTGTGGTCTTGCCTGATTCCTTTAGCAGGTTACCGAAGAACAGCATACCGAGCAGCGGAAGTCCCGAAGGTACGATAAACGTTGTAAGCAATAAGCCTATAATAGGGAAAAGTATACGTTCCGTCTGGCTAACCTGACGAGCCGGCTTCATACGGATAAGGCGTTCTTTCTTTGTGGTAAGCAGTCTCATCAGTGGCGGTTGGATAATCGGCACCAGAGCCATGTATGAGTAGGCGCACACGGCGATGGCTCCCATCAGGTTAGGACTAAGTTTTGATGACAGGAATATTGCAGTAGGGCCGTCGGCTCCTCCGATTATGGCGATACCTGCCGCTTGGTTAGGCTCAAAACCAAGTGCCAAGGCTATCATGTAGGCACCGAATATACCGAACTGTGCAGCGGCACCGACAAGTATCAGCTTCGGATTGCTGATAAGGGCGGAGAAGTCAGTCATGGCGCCTATTCCGAGGAACACCAATGGCGGATACCAACCGGCTCTTACTCCTTGATAAAAGATATTTAGCACTGAGTTGTCTTCGTAAAGACCGATTTCAAGACCTGCGTCAGCACGGAACGGAATGTTGCCGAGTATTATACCAAGGCCTATCGGCACAAGAAGAAGAGGCTCAAAGTCTTTCTTGATTGCAAGCCAGATGAAGAATGCGCCGGCAATAATCATGATGATATTGCCGGATGTGGCATTTGCGAAACCTGTATATGTAAGGAACTCAGTGAAGTTGCTTGAAATAAAGTCTGTAAATCCCATGACAGAATATGGTTTTTATGGTTTTTGATTATGAGGTGGTATATGCCTTTGTTTTTGTTATGGATTTATGTATTAACGGCAGTTTTTGCCTGCTGTGAATATTTATTTCCCATAATTATTTTGTTAGGGTAACCTCATTCTATCGTTATCAGCGCATCACCCTCCATTACAGTGTCGCCTTTGTTCACGAGTATTGCCGTTACGGTACCGTTGCTTTCTGCCTCGATGTTATTCTGCATTTTCATTGCTTCAAGTACTACTACGGTGTCTCCGTCTTTTACGGTATCTCCAACTTTGACCTTTATCTCTGTAATGGTTCCAGGCAGTGGAGCCGTAATTTTTGTTCCTCCTGCATGAACGTTAGCCGCAGGTTTCTCAACTTTTGTTTCAACTGTTGCTGACGGTTTTGGCTGCGGAGGCGTTATTACAGGTTTGTGCGGCATTGTGGTTGGATTGATAGGCTGTTTCAATTCAACTTCAAATGGTATACCGTTGACATTTACCTTGGCAATGTTGCCTTCTACATTAACAATTTCGACATCGTAATCGACACCTTGTACTTTATATTGATACTTGTTCATTGTTCTTTAATTTAATGATTGTATGATAGTTTTATCTTAATCCTTAATCTTAAGGGATGATTGTTTCTTCAGGGTAAATATTCCAGTTGGTCTGGTGCGGTTTTATTGTTATAATGTTACTTTCGATGTCATGCACGTCATCTTCGTATTGTTTCAAGGCCATGGCGATGACAGCGATGTATATTTCCTTGTCAATACCGCCGGTTTGCAGACCGTCTTTGAGTATGACCTTGGTCTTGTGTCCTGTTTCAGCCAGCATTTCACCTGTCTTGACGGCAGCCTTGATAGGCTGTATTTTCCCGGCTTTTTTCAGGGCTTGTTTGTGTGCCATGAACAATCCGAGAATCCTGAAGAATACATATAACAGGGCAAGACAGAAAAATACAATTCCCATTGACAAGACCGTTATGCCGAGACCATGTGGGTCTTCACGTTTAATTTTTGCTATTTTTGTTTCATTCACGTGTGTCTGGTTCTCAATTCCCGGTGTAACTTCATCGGCAGGCCTTACGCTCCATTGAGCTGCTCCGTCGGCAGTTCTTGCATATGACATGTCGGCATCAAGGGCCGGAATTGAAACGGAGTCGATAATGTCTATTCCGTTGCCGTCAAACAATGCAATCCAAAGAGGTTTTCCTGGTTCGGCCTTGGCATTAAGATGTAATGTTCCTTGTGAGGGATTGCCGTTCAGGAAAAACACGAGATGCTCGCGCGCGGACATTGATGTACGTTCATCTCCGTTTGGTATGCAACTCATCATTGCCGTACGTTCTGGTACGGTAAGGCTTTTGTCGAGTACGCGCCGGTCTGTCGCTATGTACATACCGCGTACGTCATACGTGGTGAACGATATGTTGGTCAGTTCCACCCACGCATCCCTGTTACCGTATTCGTCTTGTAGGTTTGCCTTATTGTTTGTCAGCACTTCGTTTATCTTGATGTTTTTTGCTCCCTGGCCAAACATCGGAACGCTGCTTACAAACATGGCGAAAAGCAGGAAAACGATTTTTTTCATGTTTTGATGTTTTATTTTTAAGGTTATGGATTATCTGGTCGTATTGTTCAAGGTCTATAATAATTATAAGGTCATTGTAGCAGCATAATATGCATACTGCCACAAGACCTTATAAAGCACTGTCACATTCCACAGAAAAATAAAACTATTATTTGTGCCGTGAAAATTCTTAAGAACATACTTAATGGATATACAGTTGAATATCCAACAGCCGGAGCATCCTTTGAGCATGCGGAGTTAGCGTATGCCAATGCTGGCGGGTCAGTATAAGTTCCGGCAATCATACCCATTATCGTCAAATAATTGAATTTGTATTTCAGTCTTGCAATCAGTCCTATGATGAATATCGGAATAACGGTTATTATGAAGCCCGTATAAACATACTTGAGTCCGTCTCCTTGTACGATAGTCTCCCAGAATCCGTTACCGGCTTTGATTCCGACACTCGCAAGGAAAAGCACTAAGCCTATTTCCCTAAGCATCATGTTTGCGCTTGTCGTTGTATAGGTTACGAGATGTACTTTATATCCGAAACGTCCGATAAGAATGGCAATGATCAACGGACCGCCGGCAAGTCCTAATTTAATAGGTACGGGAATTCCCGGGACTGCGATAGGAATGCTTCCGAAAATTATACCGACCAAAATGCCGATGAAAATTGTTGCAATGTTGGGGGCGTTAAGGCGTTTTACGGAATTTCCTAAAACACTTGCGACACGGTTTACAGCTCCTTCCGGTCCGACAACCATCAATCGGTCACCTACTTGGAGTGAAAGGTTCGAACTTGCAAACAAGTCCATTCCATGTCTGGTTATTCGTGTGACGTTTACTCCGAATGCGCTTGAGAAATGCATCTGCCAAAGTGTTTTTCCGTTGATTTGCGGACGTGTCACAACAATACGCTTACTAACCATCGGCTCGTCTTGTTTCTTCCAGTCGACATCCACGATTGGTCCGATGAAAGCAATTATTGCTTCGGCATCGTTTGCGGCGCATACAACGAATAAACGGTCTCCTATATGAAAAATGGTACTGCTTGACGGAGTGAGGACATGACCGTCATGCAGGATGCGCGAGCATACGAAATCACGGTTAAGAAAATTGTGTACTTGGGCAATTGTTTTTCCTTCCAGATAAGAGTTGGTGACTTCAAGACTCATGAAATGAGGTTTTACTGCACCATTCTCATTTTCTTCTTCGTCAAGCTTGCTCTCTTCTTTATCAGTGCTTATATGGCAGATGTATTTTAACGCTATTGTCGCACCGATTATGCCGAGCACACCTAATGGATAAGCACATGCGTACCCAGAGGCTATTTGCGGTATTTCTCCGTCCTTGAATACTGAAGTCAAGGCTTCGTTTGCCGCACCAAGACCAGGGGTGTTCGTAACAGCACCGTACAATGTACCAACCATCATGGGCAGGTTCTTAGGATCAGAGGTGTCGAAGAAGATGTAGTAACAGGCAAACATCACGACAATGTTCAGCAAGATCATTCCTGTAGATAAGGCGTTCAAGGTTACACCTCCACGTTTGAAACTTTCAAAGAATCCCGGACCAACCTGGAGACCTATCATGAAGACGAACAAGATGAGCCCGAATTCCTGTAAAAAACTCAATACGGTGGAAGTCGCCGTAAAGCCGATGTGCCCCGCAGCGATTCCAGCAAATAATACGAACGTAACACCAAGGGAAATACCTCCTATTTTTATTTTCCCAAGATAGACTCCCAAGGCTATGACAATAGCGTATAGTACCACTATGTGGGCCACTGAGTCTGTTGCCGTAAATAAATTAATGAGCCAATCCATAACATGTTTTTATCGTGCTGCAAAAGTAGCTAAAATATTACTCATTTGATAATTTTTGTGCAATTATTTTATAGCCAATCTCTTTGTTTTTGTATTTTTCACGGTTAAATATTAAATTCTGTTCGCTTTTTTTAAGCTTGTCGGAAAAATGCGCTATATTTGCACTATATATTTTAAAGGTAACCTATATAATAAAATAGAAATCTATGTCAAACTGTAACGAAAAACTCTTTAGCGAGTTCAAGGCACCGACAAGGCAGGAATGGCTTGACAAAATTCAAGTTGACCTTAAAGGCGCTGACTTCAACAAGCGTTTGGTATGGCGAACCAATGAAGGTTTTGATGTACCGCCGTTTTATTGCAGGGAAGATGTATTGAAGTTGAAGACTCCTGATTCTCTCCCAGGTGAATTTCCGTATGTCCGTGGCAACAAGAAGAATTGTAATTGTTGGTATATCCGGCAGAATATAGATGCTTCTGATGCCAAGGCTGCAAATGAAAAAGGGCTTGACATTCTTAATCGTGGTGTCGACTCTTTAGGATTTAAGATTCCTGGTGATTGTGTAAGTAAGGAATTCGTTGACACGTTGCTCAACGGAATTGATTGTGAAAGTGTAGAGCTTAATTTCAACACATGCAAGCGGCATACTCTTGAGCTTGCGAGAATTCTTACATCTTATTTTGAGGCTAAAGGATATGACAAAGCTAAAATCGTGGGTTCGCTTGACTGGGACCCGATGGAGAAAATGGTCATAAAGGGCCATGATGTTTCTCCCGTGCTTTCTTTTGCTCCTCAACTTGTTGATGCATTGAAGGATTATCCTCATTTCCGTTGCATTTCCGTAAACGCGGTATCACTAAACAATGCCGGTTCGTACATCGTGCAGGAACTCGGTTACGCAATGGCATGGGGTAATGAGTACCTAAATATGTTGACCGAGGCTGGTATAGATGCAGACCTTGCAGCAAGCAAGATTGCATTTAATCTCGGCATTTCGGAAAATTTCTTCATGGAAATAGCAAAATTCCGCGCGGCACGTCTACTGTGGGCTGAGATTGTGAAGAAATACGAACCTAAGGACGAGGCATCATGCATGATGTGCGTCAATGCCGTTACGTCAAAATACAATATGACGTTGTTCGACAGTTATGTTAATTTACTCAGGTCGCAGACGGAAAGTATGAGCGCTGCTCTTGCCGGCGTACATTCTATTGTTGTCACTCCGTTCGATGCTGTTTATGAAACTCCAAATGACTTCTCTGAGCGCCTTGCGCGTAATCAGCAATTACTGCTGAAGGAGGAGAGTCATCTTGACAAGGTCGTTGACCCGGCAGCGGGAAGCTACTTTGTTGAAGAGCTGACCACATCTCTTGCTAATGAGGGATGGAAGATATTTATAAAGGTAGAGAACGAGGGCGGTTTCCTTGAAGCCGTTAAGAAAGGTAGTGTACAGGATGACATCAACGCAACAAATGCCAAGCGACATGAAGCTGCAGCTAAGCGTAAGGAATTCATCCTCGGCACAAACCAGTTCCCGAACTTCAGTGAGGTTTCAGAGGGTAAGCGTCCTGTGAAATGTGCATGCTCGTGTGGTGGAGGACATCACGAAGCAGCGTTCAAGTCAATTGAGAGTGCGCGTCTTGCCGCCGACTATGAGAATTTACGCCTTAAAGTAGAAGATAGTGGCAAGACTCCTGTCGCATTCATGCTTACAATCGGCAACCTTGCAATGCGTCAGGCCCGTGCACAGTTCAGCTGTAACTTCCTTGCATGTGCAGGTTACAAGGTTGTTGACAATCTTGGATTCAATTCTGTTGAGGAAGGTGTTGACGCCGCGTTGAAGGCTGGTGCTGATATTGTCGTGCTTTGTTCAAGTGATGACGAGTACGCTGAGTATGCCGTGCCTGCGTTTAAGTATCTTGACGGCCGTGCGATGTTCGTTGTTGCCGGAGCGCCTGCATGTATGGACGATCTTAAGGCAGCAGGAATCGAGAACTTTATCCATGTACGTTGTAATGTGCTTGAGACATTGAAAGAGTATAACGAAAAATTGGGAATAAAATGAGAAAGAATTTCAACGACGTCGATATATTTTCTGACATAAAGGCTGTTGACGGTTCTGCATGGCAGAAAGACAACAACGTGACTCCTGATTGGAGAACGCCGGAGCATATAATGGTAAAGCCGGCTTATACTAAAGAAGACCTTGAGGGAATGGAGCACCTTGACTATACAGCCGGTCTGCCGCCGTTCCTGCGCGGTCCGTATAGTATGATGTATCCGTTCCGTCCGTGGACTATCCGTCAGTATGCAGGTTTCTCTACGGCAGAAGAGAGCAATGCTTTCTATCGCCGTAACCTCGCAAGCGGACAGAAAGGTCTGTCTGTGGCATTCGACCTTCCTACACACCGCGGCTATGACCCCGACAACATGCGCGTAATAGGCGATGTCGGCAAGGCAGGCGTGTCAATCTGCTCGGTAGAGAACATGAAGGTGCTGTTCAACGGCATTCCTTTGAACAAGATGTCAGTGTCTATGACCATGAACGGAGCCGTGCTGCCCATCATGGCGTTCTACATCGTGACGGGTCTGGAGCAGGGTGCCAAGCTTGAGGAAATGGCCGGAACAATCCAGAACGACATCCTCAAGGAATTCATGGTGCGCAATACCTATATTTATCCGCCCGCATTCTCGATGAGGATAATCAGCGACATCTTTGCATATACGTCAAAGTTCATGCCCAAGTTCAACTCTATTTCAATCTCGGGCTACCACATGCAGGAGGCCGGCGCGACGGCAGACATCGAGTTGGCGTACACCATTGCCGACGGTCTTGAGTATGTACGTGCCGGAGTGAACGCAGGTCTTGACATCGACGCATTTGCCCCGCGCCTTTCATTCTTCTGGGGAATATCGATGAACCACTTTATGGAGGTGGCGAAGATGCGTGCCGCACGTATGCTGTGGGCAAAGGTTATCAAGCAGTTTGACCCGAAGAATCCGAAGTCGCTGATGTTGCGCACACACTCGCAGACGTCAGGATGGTCGTTGACGGAGCAGGACCCGTTCAACAACGTGGGCCGTACATGTATTGAGGCAATGACCGCGGCGCTTGGACACACGCAGAGTCTGCACACCAACGCGCTCGACGAGGCCATAGCTCTGCCTACCGACTTCTCAGCACGAATTGCCCGCAACACCCAGATTTACATTCAGAATGAGACCAAGATATGCAAGCATATCGACCCGTGGGCAGGTTCTTACTATGTTGAGAGCCTCACCAACGAGCTTGCGCACAAGGCTTGGGAGCACATACAGGAAATCGAGAAGCTCGGCGGAATGGCTAAGGCTATCGAGACCGGCGTGCCCAAGATGCGTATCGAGGAGGCTGCAGCACGTACGCAGGCCCGCATAGACAGCGGCGCGCAGACCATCGTGGGTACCAACAAGTACCGTCTTGACCACGAAGACCCGATTGACATCCTCGAGGTGGACAACTCTGCCGTGCGTAAGGAGCAGGAGGACGGCTTGGCACAGCTGCGTGCTTCGCGCGACAACAATAAAGTTAAGGAAACTCTTGACGCTCTGACCGAATGCGTACGCACGGGTGAGGGCAACCTACTCGAGTTGGCCGTGGAGTGTGCCAAGGCACGTTGCACCCTCGGTGAGATAAGTGATGCCTGCGAGAAAGTTGTGGGCCGTTATAAAGCAGTAATAAGAACCATATCAGGAGTGTATTCATCAGAGAGCAAGAACGACGCGGACTACAAGAAAGCCTGCGAGTTGACCGAAGAGTTTGCAAAGAAAGAAGGCCGCCGGCCGCGTATCTTCATCGCCAAGATGGGACAGGACGGTCACGACCGCGGAGCCAAAGTAGTTGCTACGGGATATGCCGACTGCGGTTTTGACGTAGACATGGGCCCGCTGTTCCAGACGCCGGCCGAGGCTGCGCGCGAGGCTGTCGAGAACGATGTGCACATCGTTGGCGCAAGCTCGCTGGCCGCAGGCCACAAGACGCTCATTCCACAGCTTATTGAAGAGCTGAAGAAGCTCGGCCGTGAAGACATTATGGTTATAGCTGGCGGAGTGATCCCCGCTCAGGACTATGATTTCCTTTACAAGGCCGGAGTGGCTGCAATCTTCGGTCCGGGTACATCTGTTGCCAAGGCTGCGTGTGAGATGATGGACATTCTTCTGGACAATGAATAAAGCCAAGCGGCGGGTTCTGTTCCCATAGCCGTCAGGTTGTATGAATGTTTCAGGGCGACTCCTTTATAGGGGTCGCCCTTTTTGCGTGTATAGGAGGAGAAGATGTTAAGCAACGTGCAGTTTGTTGTTTGTCTGCCGAAAGATGTTGTCTTTACTGTTGTGATGATTGAGTATTAACATTCAGCGCGTTTGTGATTGCGAAAGACGGCTTTTTGCTCTCTTAAAGGCCGTCGTTAAGCAAGCCGAAGACCGTCGTTCGGAAGTCATTTGGCGACCTTTGTGATTGCGGATGTTTTTCTCGTGCTTATGACATGGCATTTACTATGAAAAAATGCATCTCTTCGAAAGAGATGCATTGTCTTTGCAAAGGTATGTAATTTATCGAAAATACGGCCTTTAATTTAGTTAAAAATTTTATAGATGTATTTTTTTATTAATTTGTTAGTGTGCAGATCTCTTGGCAAACTTATTTTTCTGCAAGTATAAGATATTGATTGACAGTGTGTTCGGTATGTAAAATGCATCTCTTTCGAAGAGATATATGAGCTTAAATCATGAATTTTTTACTGAAAGGAGACTTTATGTATGATGCATTGATTGTTGCAGCCGTGTTGAATGTGCCGGCCGTACGTGATACGAAAATAAATTAGACTGAATCATCGATGCCACTGTATAGTACAGATATTCATTCTAAAGCCTGGGGCAACAAGCATAACGCAGACAAAAAACAAACGCCTGCGGAAAGGAATATATTGCCTGATGAGGGAAGTGCGGCATGGTGCTATTTGTTTGTTCATCATGCTAAGGTTGGTATGATAAACGACCTGCTTGGCAAACAGTTCAGGACTTTCATACATAAGACAACGATATACAAAAAGGAAAACAAACGGATTAGAAAACAGGAACGCCAGACGATCTCAGGACTGATCTTCGTGCAGGGTGACAAGGACGAGATTCAGGATTTTCTGAACAGCAACTGCCAAGGTACGTATTTGGCTACAGATTGCAGCACAAAGACTACGGCGGTTATACCGGATAAAGTCATGCGCCCGTTCATGCAGCTTGATTTGAAGTGTGGCCGGATAAGGTTTATGCCCCATCCATTGGACTATTATTCCGAGGGTCATCCTTTGGTGCGGATTACCTCCGGGCTGTTGGAAGGATTTGAGGGATATCGTATAAGGATATCGCGCAACAAATGTCTCGTTACCTCGATAGGAGGTATGACTGTGGCCATAAGCGGCATAAGCAACGACAGTTTTGAGAATGTTGACGAATATATAACGCTGCGCCGCGGACAGCAGATGGCTGGCAACGTTGACAGTGGTTGTCCTAATGGACTGCGCGGCGAGATTGCAAGATGTTTCTTCAGGCCCCAGTGTCAACTTGACGTCGTGGCGATAGCGCGAAGCCTGCGTCAAAAGATGGCTTTGTCGCGTGTCCTATGGGATAAAGGTGATTATGCGGAAGCTGTTGACTTGCAGCTGATATTGTTGGAAAATACTATGAGCTGGGTCAAAGGAGTGGCCGGAAGTATGACACCGTACAATGTTAAAGATGTGTATGCCGTCTGCACAGATGCAAGCGGCTTGTTGGAACAGATGCTTGAAAGTGAATGTCTGCCAGAGGACTATAGGACGAAAATACGTAAGGCAAGACAGTCGTTAGCCGCCAAATATCCCATGCTGGCAGCGGCTATGGGCAAATGCCCTTGATGTAAAAAACATTCTTTGCTATGACAGTTGCAGATCATACAGGATTTGGACGTACTTTTATCGGGAAGACGCGGCAGGGCGGCGATGAACCTTGCAATGAGGCCGGCGGTGAGGGACAGCATGACAGGTTGTTGTTTGAGCAGATACATCGGTCGATTGTCCGTGATAAACTTTACCTTGACCCAGCGTTCTCACGCAAGACATACATAAAACTATGCCTGGTGAATAAGAACCGGGTGGCAAAACTGGTGCAACGCTATGCCGGAACTAACCTTAACGGATATATCAACGGTCTGCGACTGGAACATGCAGCGTGGCTCTTACGGGAACGGCCGGAATTGCCTATAAAGGCCGTGGCTATTGATTCCGGTTTCAGAAGCCGTCGTACTTTCTATCGGCTTTTTGTCGCAAAATACGGAGTAACACCGACTATATACAAAGAAAATTTATGAATTTCAGTATTGCAGGACTGAAAATAGAAGTGGACGGAATGGACGTCCTTCCGCAACAGATGTTTAACCTTAGGCCGTTTGTGTCCGTTACTGATGATGCAGCTGAGCCAATCTGTAAAATTAAGTGTGGATGCAGGTTGGCCACTGCCGTGGGACATCCGTCGTTGACAAGTTCGTTTGACGGTAAAACGCTGAGCCTGTGGCTGTTGCCGGGACGTAATGTGGTGGCGCTGAGGCTTGGCTACCATGGAACTACTTATCATTTGGAAGCTTCATGTGACTGGCTCCATGTTAGGACGGACTGTACCGCCGATACATTGGCAGGAAGTATAGCTTTAGGCGATTTCATCATGATAAGTTTCATTTATAGTTCCGCTTACCACGATACCGTGCTGATACATGCTTCGTGCGTAGCAGTAGGTTCATCTGCAGCGGTTTTCGTAGGACCATCGGGAATCGGCAAAAGTACGCATTCAAATCTGTGGTTGCGCTATGTAGCAGGCTCACGCCTGTTGAACGACGACCAGCCCGCATTGCGTGTACATAATGGTGATGTAATGGTGTATGGTACCCCGTGGAGTGGAAAGACGCATTGTTACCGCAATGAAAGTGCGAGGGTAAGCAACATATTCGTTATGGCACAGGCTAAAAGAAACGAGGCGGTGAGGCTTGACGGACCAAACTCGTTTTGCGCACTCATCGACATGACTTCGCTTATTAAGTCGGACATCGCCAGTTTTACAAGGATAAGTGGTACAGTGGCAGCCATAGCCAGTAGGGTTGGTATATATAAGTTGTACAACCGCGCCGACAGGGAAGCCGTCGAAACAAGCCATGCGATATGTTTGCAGAGTTATAATAAAGAAAAATGACTATAAAAGATTGACGGAAAACGACGCGCTGGCAATCTTGCAACTTTTAGACAACTTAATTAAATGAAAAACAACAGGCTGGGCCAAATGGGCGCGGACTTGGCTTTGCCGATGCATTGATTGATATGAATCGCATAAACATCTTGACTTTACTTGTTATTTCATTGTTGACATCTGGATGTATGTCTTACGAAAAGTCGGTTTACCTTCGTGATGACAAGAAAATGGCAGAAACTGGCCAACCGACAGTGTTTGAATACCGTGTTATGCCGAAAGATGAACTTACAATCACGGTTAGTACCTCTGATCCTGAGGTGTCAGCTCCGTTTTACAGGAAAATAGGCCAGACGAAGAATCAAACAAACCCCGGGCAAGGTATGAATGATGCCAAATTACTTGATTATCTTGTTGATAACGGAGGCTTCATAGATTTTCCGGTATTAGGGAAAATCAAGGTAGAGGGGATGACTACACGGGAATGCGAAGCTATTATACGTGAAAAGCTCCAGGCACATTTAAGTGAAGTACCGACGGTTACGGTACGTGTGGCAAACTTCAAGGTCAGTGTTTTGGGCGAAGTCAAGAATCCGGGTATGTATTCTGTGCAGGATGAGCATATTAATATTTTCCAGGCGTTGGCCTTGGCCGGTGATATGACACTGTTCTCGGTTCGCGATGATGTTGAATTGTTGCGTGTTGATGCTCAGGGAAATAAGCAGGTTGTGCATCTCGACTTGACAAAGGCGAACATCATTCAGTCGCCTTATTATTACTTGCAGCAGAACGATATTGTTTACGTCAAACCTACAAAAGATAGGGTGCGCTCAAACAGCGTAACAACTAATACGTCATCATGGGTGAGCTGGCTGAGTCTGGCAGCCACTGTTGCGTCGTTGATAATAGTGTCAGTAAGGTAAGAGGCTTAACATGAAAAACAAATAATAACCATTGGTTTGAAGCATGAAAGAGGAACAATTATACGAAGAGTTTTTCAAGAAGGAAGAGAAGAAGGTTGACTATAAGGCCATTATATTTGAGTATTTATTGTATTGGCCATTCATCGTCGCATTCCTGTTGTTGTCTGTCATTTTCGCTTATGTGTATTTGCGCTATCAAGCGCCAGTTTACAGTGTTACGTCTTCTGTAATGATTAAGCAGGGCGACAAGACAAAATCAACAGCTGCAACGGCTCTTGCTTCAATGCAAGATCTTGGAACTATGTCGATGGCGAATAATTTTGATAATGAGGTTGAGATAATCCAGTCGTATAGTCTTATCAAGAAGGTTGTTGAGTCAAAAGATTTTTATATCAGTTATGTTGACGAAAATAAGTTTAGGTATGACACTCCTGCGTATAAAAATGTTCCTGTAAGTGTGTGGATGGCGCCTGGCGAGGCAGAGCGTCTACCGTCTGTTTTGAATGTCGGTCTTGATTGCAATAAAGATGGTTCGGTTGATGTGTCGGTCGTTTATTCTGTAAAAGGTGAGGAGTATACGATAGATAAAACGTTCAAGACATTGCCCGCCGTGTATGTTACGCCTGTCGGCACACTTACGCTTACACCTGATTCAAATCGAATGAAAATGCCGCTGCCTCGTAAACTGATTGCCAAGGTTGTGCCCCCGTCAGTGGCAGCAGACATGTTTAAGTCACGTCTGTCGGCAGAGCCCACGAGTGAGTTTACATCAATAGTACAGTTGTCGTTTAATGATGTTGATATCCGCCGAGGTCAGGATTTTCTGACAACATTGGTAACTATGTATAATACGGATGCAAACGAAGACAAGAATCAAGTAGCAAGCCGTACGGCTAAATTTATCGATGAGCGCATACGTATTATTAATGAAGAGCTTGGCACTACGGAAAACGAGCTTGCGAGTTATAAGCAGAGAGCAGGTTTGACAGACCTTAGCACAGATGCACAGATGGCGCTGCAAGAAACATCACAGTATGATAAATTGCGTGCTGAAAATGAATCACAGATGCGTTTGGTTAATTTCTTGAGAGAGTATGTTGGCAATCCGGATAATAAAAATGAGGTGATACCATCAGATATAGGTATTGAAGATGCCAATCTGGTGGGCGTCATTGCGAAATATAACGAAATGCAGATTGAAAGAAAACGTCTGCTTCGCACGTCTAAGGCTACCAACCCAGTGGTTGTAAACATCGATGCTTCTATTGCCGCGACGCATAATGCTGTTGTAACAGCAGTTGACAACGTTGACAAGGCTTTGCAGATAACACGTCGCAACCTTAATCTTGAGGCTGGAAAATACCGCTCTCGCATAAGCAATGCGCCACGGCAGGAACAAGCCCTTACAGACATAACACGTCGTCAGGAAATAAAAGCAAATCTGTATCTTACATTGTTGCAAAAGCGTGAAGAGAACGCTATCACACTTGCGGCTACGGCTGACAACGGTAGGGTGGTAGAAGAACCGCGGGCAGCGGGTATAGTTGCGCCCAACAAACGCAATGTATATATTCTTGCTTTTGTCGTAGGGTTGCTGTTCCCGATAGGTTGTGTCTGGTTGAAACGTATGTTGAAGTTCAAGATAGAAGGTCATGCTGATGTTGAACGGATAACAGACGTGCCTGTTGTAGGCGACATTCAGCAGGTAAAAAGTATTGAAGGTAGTTCGATAGTTGTATCTGAGAACAAGAATGGAATTATGGAAGAAGTTTTCCGTAATGTGCGTACAAACCTGCAGTACATGTTGCAGGAAGACGAAAAGGTGATGCTTGTAACTTCAACAACGCCTGGCGAGGGCAAGAGTTTCATTGCCGCAAATCTTGCCGTTAGTTTTGCATACATGGAGCGCAAAACCTTGATTGTAGGTATGGACATCCGTAAACCGGCGTTGAATAAGATATTTTCCCTTCCGAAAAAGACACAAGGCATTACGCAATACTTGGCTTCGCCGAAAGAAATTGATTTACTGTCGATTTGTCTGCCTTCAGAAGTTTCGCCCAATCTGTACGTTCTTCCTGGAGGTGAGGTGCCGCCTAATCCTACTGAGCTTGTAACAAGAAAATCGTTGGACGAGGCGTTCAGACTGCTGCGTGAACATTTTGATTATATAATAATAGATACTGCCCCTATCGGTATTGTTACAGACACGCGCCTGATATCACGTGTTGCCGACATCTGCGTTTACATTTGTCGTGCCGATTATACCCATAAGAGTGACTTTGAGTTAATCAATGATCTCAAACAGGACAATAAACTTCCTAACATCTGTACCCTTATCAACAGCATCGACATGGATAAGCGCAAGAACGGCTATTACTACGGCTACGGCAAATATGGCCGCTACGGAAAGTATGCCTACGGCAAAAAGTACGGCTACGGATATGGGTACGGGAAAAGCAAATGATAATATACGACTTGCATGGATTCAAACAGCAGACGGATAGCGAAGAATACACTCTTGTTATATGTGCGGATGCTGTTCACGATGGCAATAAGCCTGTATACAAGTCGTGTTGTTCTAAATACACTTGGCGTAACAGATTATGGCATCTATAATGTTGTGGGCGGAGTAATCTCTTTATTGGGATTTATGACAAATTCAATGAGTGCGGCTTCATCTCGTTATATCACTTATGATTTAGGCAAAGGTGATATAGCTTTGATGAAGAGGACATTTGGAAATATAATATCCATTCATTTAATTCTTTCGGGAATAATATTTTTTATAGGTGAAACTATCGGACTATGGTTTGTTCTAAATGAAATGCAAATACCTAATGATAGAATAGCTGCTGCGTTTTGGGTGTATCAATTTTCTATCTTTTCTTCAACATTAGGTGTAGTAAGTGTTCCTTATAATGCGGCGATTATTGCCCATGAGCGGATGAAGGCTTTTGCTTACATAGGAATTATTGATGCATTGTTAAAATTATTTATTGTTTATCTCCTGCTGGTTATCCCATACGATAAATTGATAGTATATGCTGTGTTGTTCTTTTGCATACAGATGTTTGATCGAATCGTTTATGGCTTGTATTGTATGCGTAATTTTGAAGAGACGCGTGCTAAATGTGCTTTTGACAAGAGATTGTTCAAAAAGATTTTCAGTTTCGCAGCTTGGACTATGAATGGAAATTTGGCAGTAATTGGTTATACGCAAGGTATTAATATCTTGCTTAACTTATTTTATGGTCCGGTGGTAAATGCTGCCCGTGGGATAGCAGTGCAAGTGCAAGGAGTAGTTCAAAGCTTTTATGGTAATTTTCAGACCGCGTTGAATCCACAGCTGACAAAAAGTTATGCACAAAATGATTTATAGTACATGCACAGTTTGTTAAAAAGGAGTTCAAAGTTTTCATCCTTTATGTTACTGCTTCTTGCCTTACCTTTAATGTTAGAAGCTCCTATGGTCTTGAAGTTGTGGTTGGGTATTGTTCCTGAACATACTGTGAATTTTCTGCGATTAATCTTATGTTCAAGCATGATTACAACATTATCATATCCACTGGTTGTGTCTGTACATGCAACTGGCGACTTAAAAAGATTTCAATTAGTAGAGGGTACAATGCTTTTGAGCATTGTACCGATAGCTTATATGTTGTTGAAATTGTTTGGAATAAAACCAGAATACGTTTTTTGTGTCCACATCATAGTTGAGCTGTTTACGCAGTTTGCACGTATGAAAATAGTATTACCGATGATAGCGATGCGTATTGGCGATTATTTAAAAGATGTTGTTGTGCCGATACTTAAAGTTGTGTTTATTGCATCGGTGCTTCCGTTGTTGTTGTATGTATGCTTGGACAAAAGTATTACGTCCTTTTTCATTGTTTCGATAATATCAATGTTGAATGTAACGTTGGTGGCTTATTGTGTAGGCTGTACATCTAGTGAACGGAAAAATATTAAATCATTAATTCTTTCAAAAAACCGTGTAATTGACTATGTTTCAATAATTTCAAAGAACTATTTATCCACTTTTACGGGACAGTAGTGACTGTTTTATATAAATTAATAAGAAAATATATCATCTTACAAGAGAATTTATTTATGAAAAAAATATATTTAAAAATTTTCTGTTCAATTGTTTTTGTCTCATAATATTTTTGAAACAATTCTTTTTTATTTTTTACATAATCAAATACCTTGTTATAGTTATTCTTATTAACGCATATACAAGCCGTATAAAGCTGGGACAACCCATAATGATTATATATTTCTCTTAAATTATCTTCATCGCATATAGAGAATTTCTTAATCAAAAGCTCATTTGTCTTCAATAGTTCAACAGCTGTAGCAAACCATTCTTCACATGAATGTTTCTTTATTGTCAATGAAAGATTGTTATTCCATCTCATATAATGATATGAAACAGATGAACTAAAATAAAATTCTTTAATATACAGTAAATATTTATGTAAAAAAATTGCATCTTCAAATATGGAAGTTTTTTCATTAAAGTAAATGCCATTATCTTTTATAACCTCTTTTCTAAATAGTTTTGCAAAAATATTTACACAATAATCATTCAATATGTTATCCATTACCATTTGTTCATCAAACGGTTCTTTCAATATAGCATCATGATATAAACGCGATTTATATCTTTTCTCTGGCAATAATTCATATTCAACATAAAAAGACTGGCACACAATACATTTATCACACAAGTTTCTATCACAATATAATGATTTCAGATAATTATCATCCACCCAATCATCACTATCAATAAAACAAATCCAATCAGCTACAGCTTTTTTTATACCTAAATTACGAGCCGCACTAACACCTCTGTTTTCTGTATGAAAAACCTTTACACGCGTATCTTTTTCTGCAAATTCATCACAAATCATGCCTGAATTATCCTTACTGCCATCATCAACCAGTAATAATTCAAAATCCGTAAATGTTTGTGACAAAATGCTATTTACACACTGAATAAGATAATTCTCCACATTATAAACAGGAACAATAACGGATATTTGCGACATGTCTATGACCTTGCAATTTTTGAAAGAATTAATGATTTAATATTTTTCCGTTCACTAGATGTACAGCCTACACAATAAGCCACCAACGTTACA
>NZ_JACJJG010000269.1 GCF_016899855.1 Marseilla massiliensis | reverse complement strand
TTCCGTTATGTCTTGCAACATTCCCGTGGGCAAAGTTCCGAAGCAAGAAAGGAGGAGTGAAGGCTCATGTCTTATATAACATTGAAGCACAAGTTCCTGCCTTCTATACTGTAACCACTGCATCAAAGCATGATGGAAAAGCCACGCGACTTTGACCCTTTTGGCCAAGCAGGATTGTCCACTTTGGCTACAATATGATTGACCCTTTTGGCCAAAATAGTATTGACCACTTAGTTCACCTATTGTTATAGATTTTTTTGTGTAGATTTGAGTGCCCGAGTCCTGGTGTAACGGGGGTGATAATAAAATCTATACAAATGGATAAACGA
>NZ_JACJJG010000268.1 GCF_016899855.1 Marseilla massiliensis | reverse complement strand
TGCAACTTTCTTCCAGCTGTAGTAGGCGTTGTAGCTTACGTTTACCTTGCCGGCCTTGCCGCTTTTTGTGGTAACGAGGATAACGCCGTTGGCACCACGCGAACCGTAGATGGCTGTGGATGATGCGTCCTTAAGTACGGTAATGTCCTCGATGTCGGTTGCAGGAATGTCGCTGATACTTTCAACGGGGAATCCGTCGACGATGAGCAATGGGTCGTTGCTCTGAGTGATGGAGCCTCCTCCACGTACACGTATTTTCACGTCGGCGTCAGGCGAGCCCTCGGTCGTGGTGATGTTTACGCCGGCCATCTTACCGGTAAGGGCCTCACG
>NZ_JACJJG010000267.1 GCF_016899855.1 Marseilla massiliensis | reverse complement strand
GTGACAGGCGGGATACATAGCCGGGAAGCAAGGCCTCCAGTTCAATCCTCCTGGAAGAAGGCTCCCGATGCCGGGATGCCGTACAGCCGAACAGTTCATCCAATTGCCCGTCGGACAGGGAAAGAAGCTGTTCAATACTCTTGCCGCTTGAAAGGAACAGGCGGACATACTTGCGGACAGTATTACGGGAAGTATGAAACGTGGAAGCCGTTTCCTTGATTCCCATGCCGGCCGCATAACATCTTAAAATGTTTTTGATTCGTTTATCCATTTGTATAGATTTTATTATCACCCCCGTTACACCAGGACTCGGGCACTCAAATCTACACAAAAAAA
>NZ_JACJJG010000266.1 GCF_016899855.1 Marseilla massiliensis | reverse complement strand
GGACAATACGCAAGAGCCGCCCAAACCTTCCGTTTGGACGGCTCTTATTATATACGGCAACCCCATTGATTATCAGTGATTATGCGAAAGGCCGTGTTTTGCACTGCAAAACACGGCCTTTTAGCCTACTGTTGACGGCCTTTCGGCGTGAGAAAGACGGCTTATCGCATATTCACTGATAATCAAAGCGTTAGCCATATGTGCCAAGTATTTCTGTATTAAGGCAAAGAGCCGTCCAAACCTTTCGTTTGGGCGGCTCTTGTTTATTGTCCTGACGGTCTTCGAGAGGTTGTTCCGGCGTAGCCTTCTCACCTCCTCACCTTCTCACCTTCTTACCTTTTGATGAATTT
>NZ_JACJJG010000265.1 GCF_016899855.1 Marseilla massiliensis | reverse complement strand
GATGTAGGCGTCGCAGCAGTACTGCACCCCGCGGTCGGAGTGGTGGACGAGGCCGTCAAGACTGTCCGTGCCGCGCAACGCCACGGCATGGGCTATGGCCTGCCTGAGGGCCTCGAGAGACTCCGAGGCGCGCAGCGACGGCGAGACCTTGTGGCCTACGACCTTGTGCGAGTAGGCGTCGGTGACTATGTGCAGGTAGCACGTGCCACCGCATTCGAGTGGTATGTAGGTTATGTCGGCCACCCACAGCTGGTTCGCGGCGGTAGGCGTGAAGCCGCGCACGAGGTTCTTCCACTTGTGGTAGCGGTGGTTGGAGTCGGTCGTGCGGCGGGGCTTCGGGCGCGCCAGCACGAG
>NZ_JACJJG010000264.1 GCF_016899855.1 Marseilla massiliensis | reverse complement strand
TGAAGCGCAAAGAGTCTTAGCTTAAAATAATCATCGTCCCTGAATCCGTAAGCATTTCTTTTAAGGACTTTAATTTTGTTGTTAATCCCCTCGACTTTGGCAGTTGAGAAATGGCAGTCGTACCATGCGAGAATGCCGGTTCTGTGCGCCATTATCGTTGCAGCCATCCTTGCGAGCCGTGGCACCTTGCTCTGTCTTGCCTGTTCCACCCATGCGTAAAGTTCCTTTTCGGCATTCTCGCATGGTACGACTGCCATTTCTCAACTGCCAAAGTCGAGGGGATTAACAACAAAATTAAAGTCCTTAAAAGAAATGCTTACGGATTCAGGGACGATGATTATTTTAAGCTAAGACTCTTTGCGCTTCA
>NZ_JACJJG010000263.1 GCF_016899855.1 Marseilla massiliensis | reverse complement strand
GGTAATAAATATCAGACAGCAATCATCAAGCTGCCCGAAACGTTTGAAGTCCTCTCGTATGGTGAGTAGTCAAGCTCCGGATGGTCTGCCTTGAATTGGGTCGCGTTAAATGATAACCTTGTGGTCGGAAGTTTTCTTGTCAACCTCATTGTTCCTGTATCCCATGTTTTCACTCCCTTGCTTTCCATATCCTCCAAGATTTCCGACTTGATTTCGCTTAGTCTTGCCTCTGTCTCGTTCTTAGTTTGGATTAGCTGCCTAATGTAGTCCTCCTGTTCCCTGTACTTTTCGGGGATGGAATAAGGGTTTACAAATTGCTCACCTTTTATATCAGCATCCAAGAGTTCCTTGCAGATGTCAGATGGTATTCTCTCT
>NZ_JACJJG010000262.1 GCF_016899855.1 Marseilla massiliensis | reverse complement strand
CAATGGCTAAGGAAACAGGCAGTCTGATTATGGGATATTCAAGTCTTTACAGGAATTACGGTTGCAGAAGAAAATCAAATACATAAAAAATCACCTTCTATCAAACTACGATTTTTGGTAAACACTTGAATACGTAAAAAAAGACACTCTCTTAAATGCAGAGATATGTGACAACGGTAAATGTGACAAAAGACCGAAAATCACGTATCCTTGTTTTTGTTATAACAGCAAGAAAACTCAATAAAACTACAACAGTAAAAATGATTAGTTACCACTTTAACATTATGATTGGCGGAATAAAACTGAATGTCAACGTAAACGCAAACAATCAACAGACGGCTTATGGAAAAGTAAAAAGGCTTTATCCAATGGCGAC
>NZ_JACJJG010000261.1 GCF_016899855.1 Marseilla massiliensis | reverse complement strand
GCCCATCCCTTCATCGTCCTGTGGCTGTGCGCACGCTTTATATTGCATGACTTCAACGGTGTGGAGTCGATAATGGATATTCCAGTACATTTACCCAACGCACATGTCTGCAGGAACAGCAAAAGATGGAGTCCTACCTTAGCCTGGCGTTCTACGAAGCGGTTGTACGACAGGCGGTGTGGAAACTCTTTGCGCATGTGGTTACATACATAACCGAGGTAGAAAGACTTGAGGTCTCGGTGGCGCAAGATATGGAACAGTACGAGAATGGTCATCACCTCACTGTCGGACATGAGGCACGGGCGGTTGCGGCGACGTTTGCCGCAGATGTCCAGCGTGTGTTTTTTCAGTTCAGGAGCAAAATATTTGCAGAACTCA
>NZ_JACJJG010000260.1 GCF_016899855.1 Marseilla massiliensis | reverse complement strand
ATGGATTCAGGCGAGGATGATGGCTTACAATATGAAGTCAACCTGATTAACTATACCTTCCGTTCAGGCAAATATGAAACGGACAAGTACAACGGGATATGTGAAGACGGTGATTCAAGGGCTGTAAGGTATATCAACCATGACAACGGAGGAAAGGTGTTCAAGATGAAGGCAGGAAAGTTCATACGCCATCTAATCATGGAAACATCATTCGGAAGGACATTACACGAATCAGTGATAATTTATTTGCAGGAATGCTTCGTTCAGGACTGGCAGGCTTTCTCGCTTTCATCACAACCGAAGGAAAACCGCTTATTCGTGGATGACAATTTCAGGGATATTTACGATTCAAACAAGTGCGATGGAGACTTCTACAGTTGCATGACAGACAAGGGATACCATT